>JAIKXK010000159.1 GCA_024684155.1 Lachnospiraceae bacterium
TCTTTAGGAATGAACCAAAGTTTATTCCAGGGATTTTTTATGGCTCCAACCGTAACGAATTCAGCATTAAAGTCTTCTGTGTTTGCGGCAAATTTATATGAAAGACTTGGGTATTTTGTCGTTCCAAATGGTAGTGAATCCAGACATGATATTATTCAGTCTGTGGAATTAAAATCAAAAGAGGCTTTGATTGCATTTTGTAAGGGAATTCAATCGGCTGCACCGGTAGATAGTTATGTTACTCCAGAACCCTGGGCAATGCCTGGTTATGATGCAGATGTAATTATGGCTGCAGGGGCCTTTGTACAAGGTTCATCTATTGAACTATCAGCAGATGGTCCATTAAAAGAACCATATGCTGTATATTTCCAGGGGGGACTAACTTGGTATCATGGTAAGGTAGGAATCTTAATGTCTTTACAAAAACTTTATGAGGCCAACCTTGTTATGGATATTTCATTATGATAAAATAACTAGGTTAAAAAGAAATGAATTCCGATGATAGAAATCGGTTGTTATATTAGAGGAGGAATCATGAGTAACGGTTACGGAATCGATTTGGGAACAGGCAATTTGAAGATATTTTCTCTTGCAACAGGAGAAGTTACCAATCAAAAAAATACCATTGCCATTGTAAATAAGAATGAAATGTATGCATACGGAGATGATGCGTATTCTATGTTTGAAAAAGCACCAGAAACTATTAATGTATCATTTCCTATCGTAAATGGCGTTATTGCAGATTTTGATAATATGCAAACTATGTTATTAGAGGTTCTTGAACATCATGTAAATGCACGACTAAAGGGATCAGATATTGTAATTGCAGTTCCTACTGATATTACAGAAGTAGAGAAAAAAGCTTTTTATGATATGTTTGCAAAAACAAAAATTAAGGCAAAAAGTATTTCGCTTTGTGAAAAACCACTTGCTGATGCTTTAGGTATGGATTTAGATATTACAGAACCTACAGGTGTTATGGTAGTTGATGTTGGGGCTGATACAACAGAAATTTCCGTTATTTCTTTGGGAGGATTGGTTCTTAGCGAACTTTTGCCTTATGGTGGAAATAAATTAGATGAATCTATAGTGACATACTTAAAGAGAAAGTTTAATCTTTTAATTGGACAAAAAACAGCGAAATCTCTAAAGGAAGAAATTGGTGCTGCAGTAGCGGGACAGAATGAGTCTATGCAAATTGTAGGTCGTGATGTTGTTTCAGGATTGCCAATTGAAATGGATATTGCTTCGGATATTGTTTTTGAAGGTATTAAAGATGATTTAAATAATATTTGTACCTCTATTAAGATGACCTTAGAGAAGGTTCCACCTGAACTTGCAAAAGATATTGTAAAATCAGGTATTTATTTGACAGGTGGCGGATCTAGTGTAAAGGAATTTGCTCCTTATATTACTAAGGTTACCAATATTAAGGTAAATGTAGCAGATAATGGGGAAGAAACAGTTGCAAAGGGACTTGGAAAAGTCTTAAGTGAAGAAAAGTTTCGTCGCTTTGGCTACAGTATGAAATCTAGAATTTTTAATTAACAGGATATGCTATGAGACAAAGAAATAAAATAACAATTCCTACCAAGGGATTATTTCTGGTTTTAATAACAATTTGTTTCATGCTTTTGGCTTTGAGCTATGTTACCGGATTTTCTGGTGGTGCAGTTCAGACCGTAGCAAATTATATATTTGTACCTATGCAAAAAGGTTTAAATTTTATTGGAACCGGTATTTCTGAAAGTACGGAAGATGCAAAGACAAAAGAAGAATTAATAGCTGAAAATGAAAGTCTGACAGCTCAGGTAGAAGAACTTACGACTCAGCTTACAAATATGCAGTTGCAACAAGAAGAGCTAGAGCGCCTGGAGGAACTACATGATTTGGCTACAAATTATGGTCAGTATGAAACAGTTGGTGCTCATGTAATTGCAAAGGGTACTAGTAACTGGTTCAATACCTTTACTATTGATAAAGGAACAAACGATGGTGTGGAAGTGGATATGAATATCATTTCTGGCAGTGGTTTAGTTGGTATTGTTACGGAAGTAGGACCAAGTTATGCTGTGGTTCGTTCTGTCATCGATGACAATTCTTCTGTGAGCGCCATGATATTAAAAACCTCTGACAACTGTATTGTGTCTGGGGATTTAGAGCTTATGACAAATTCGAATATGATCGAACTTACGGATTTGGAAGATAGTGATAATGAAGTAGAAGTAGGTACTGCTGTAGTTACTTCTAATATTAGTTCAAGATTTTTGCCTGGAATTTTAATTGGCTATGTAAGCGAATTGGATGAAGATGCAAATAATCTTACAAAATCCGGTACCATAACACCTGTAGTTGATTTTAAGCATTTGCAGGAAGTATTGGTTATTTTGGAGTTAAAGGAAACGGGAAGTACGGATGATGGAGATTAAACCTCTTTTAAAAAGAATCGGTGCATACATATTAGCAATGGTAGTGTATTTTTTACTTCATACCAGTGTTTTTCCTAATTTTCAATTAGGAGGAATCGCTCCTAATGTTATGATCATTTTAGTATCTGTGATTGGTTTTCTGAGAGGTGGAAATACCGCTCTTTTAATTGGTATGGGTTCTGGAATATTACTGGATATGTTTTCTGGTACTTATTTTGGTATGTATGCATTTATCTATTTGGTAATTGGATTTATTAACAGTGGATTTCATCAGATGTTTTTTGGTGATGATATGAAATTACCATTGTTTTTAATTGCCAGTAGTGATTTTATTTATGGATTACTTATTTACGGTTGTATCTACTTTATGCGTGCAAGATATGATTTTGGCTTTTACGTATGGAATGTTATGATTCCTGAAATAGTATATACCGTACTAGTTTCTTTGGTATTGTATTTTCCAATTTATTACTTGGAACAATGGCTAAATAAATCAGATAAGAGGAGCGAGAGAAAACTTGTTTGAGTGGCTGAATGATTTAAAAGATAGAATTTTTTCTTCACGTCTTACGGTAATGGTAAGTATTATGTCTTTATTTGCCGTTATTTTGCTAGGACGTCTTTTTGTGTTGCAAATCGTAAGAGGTACTACTTATCAGGATAATTATAATCTGTTGACGGAAAAAACAGAAACGACAGATGCGACTAGAGGAAATATTTACGATCGAAATGGGGAACTGTTAGCCTATAGTGAACTTGCCTATGCGGTTACTATAGAAGATAAGTTTTCCAATTATAGCACAGATGAAAAAAATGAAATTTTAAATGAAATACTTTATGAAATTATTACTAATTTAAATGCCAATGGTGATGACATTGATAATGATTTTGGTATTTATATTAATTCTGCAGGAGAATATACCTTTTCAAGTTCTGGAACAGCTCTTCAAAGATTTCGAGCAGATATTTTTGGGTATTCTACCATTGATGAATTAAAGTCTAAATCAAAGTCTTCTTATAATATTGATGAGGCTAATGCCACAGCAGATGAGATTATGTCTTATTTATATGGAGAAAAACGCTATGAAATATCAGAAGATTACGATGAAGAAATTCGATATAAAATAGCCGTTATTCGCTATAATATGTCTCTTAATAATTATCAGAAATATATCTCTACAACAATTGCATCTGATATCAGTGATGAATCAGTAGCCTATATTAAAGAACATGAAGCAGATTTCACAGGTGTAGAAGTAGAAGAACAATCAGTTCGTAGATATGTTGATAGTGAGTGTTTTTCTAATATTATTGGTTATACAGGAAAGATTTCTACCGAAGAATACGAAGAACTATCAGAAGATAGCGATGATTATACATTAAATGATATTATCGGAAAAAGTGGTATTGAACAGTATATGAATGAATACCTATCCGGTGATAAGGGCTACAATGTGGTTTATGTAGACAATGTAGGTAATGTTTTAAAGGAAGCAGAATCAAAAGATGCTGTATCTGGTGGAGATGTCTATTTATCTATAGATAAGGATTTGACGGTTGCTACTTATAATCTTTTAGAGCAGGAAATTGCAGGTATTTTATATTCTAAGATTCAAAATATCAAGGAGTACAATGTATCCTCCTCTGATGATGATTCTTCTTCTAATATTGTAATTCCGATTTACGATGTTTATTATGCCTTAATTAATAATAACTTAATTGATATTTCTGCTTTAAATACAGATGATTCCAGTGATGTGGAAAAGCAGGTGTATGCAACCTATACTTCGAAATATGAATCTGTAATCAGTCAATTACAAAGCGTTTTATTATCAGATTCTCCAGAGGCATATAATGCATTAACAGAAGAATATCAGGAATATAGTACCTATATTGTAAAAACCTTAAGAAGTAATGATGTATTACTTTCTGATTCCATTGATTCTACAGATGAAGTTTATCAGAAGTGGACAAATGAAGAATTATCTGTAGAAGAATATTTGAAATATTGTATTGAAAATGATTGGATTGACATTACAGTTTTTACTCAAAAGTCCTTATATGTAGATACAGATGAAATCTATGAAAGTCTAGTTGATTATATTGTATCAACTGTGTTATCTACAAATGACTTCGGAAAATTAGTATATCAATACGCGATTTTAAATGATGAGATTACTGGAAATCAGCTTTGCACCATTCTTTATGATCAAGGTTTCTTAGAGTGGGATGAGGATACGAGAAACTCTTTAGCTTCTGGATCCACTTCTTCTTATAGCTTTTTAAAGGAAAAGATTAGAACTTTGGAAATCACACCAGGAGATTTAGCACTTGATCCTTGTTCCGGTTCCTGTGTTGTAATTGATCCTAACAATGGTGATGTATTAGCCTGCGTATCTTACCCAGGATATGACAGTAATAAACTTGCAAATTCTGTAGATTCTTCTTACTACAGTCAGCTTGTTTATAATCAGTCGAATCCGTTATATAATCATGCAACCCAGCAGCGTACCGCGCCAGGTTCTACCTTTAAAATGGTATCTTCTGTAGCTGGTCTTGCAGAAAATGTTATTACAACTACATCCACCATTACAGACTTAGGTGTTTTTGATAAAGTATCAAACCAGCCAAAATGTTGGTATTATCCAAGTACCCATGGTTCCATTAATGTTTCTGAAGCCCTAAGAGATTCATGTAACTACTTTTTCTATGAAGTAGGTTGGGAGTTAGCCGGTGGAAGCAACTACAACGATGAAACTGGTATTAAAAAGATTCAAAAATATGCATCTATGTTCGGTTTGGATGAAAAGACAGGTGTAGAAATTGAAGAAAATACACCATCCATTGCTACAGAATATCCTGTAATGGCGGCAATTGGACAGTCTGATAACAACTTTACCACTATTTCCCTTGCCAGATATGTAACTGCAATTGCAAACAATGGTACGGTTTATAATTTGTCGCTTTTAGATCATGTTACTGATTCAGAAGGGAATACCCTTGAAGAATATTCTTCTGAAGTTGTAAATACAGTAGATGTTTTAGATACCTCAGAATGGAATGCTATCCATTATGGTATGAGAATGGTAGTGGAATCTTTAGAGTGTTTTGACGGATTTTCAGTTGAAGTAGCAGGTAAAACCGGTACAGCACAGCAGGTTACTACAAGACCAAACCACGCTTTATTTGTTGGGTTTGCTCCTTACAGTAACCCAGAGGTTGCTGTGGCTACCAGAATTGCTTTTGGTTATACTTCTCATAACGCGGCGGAAGTAACAAAGGATATTTTAAGTGCTTATTTTGGAGTAGAAGATACAGATACTCTTTTAAGTGGAGAGGCTGCAGATAACTCTTCTACAAATGCAGTTACAGATTAGGAGAAATGTAGTGTCAGAACTTAGTAGTATTAAACTTAATTCCAAAGGTATGCAGCTTTTGTTAGATCCTAATTGTGATTTTTCTGATTTGGT
>JAIKXK010000152.1 GCA_024684155.1 Lachnospiraceae bacterium
AGAAGAAGCAAAGATAAGAACAAAGAAAGTATTTGAAGAGGTAAAAGACTGGTATAAAACCATACAGCTGCAGAGACAAAATCAAATGGCAGACATTAGTGCTATGATAGTATTAGATGAAGTAATGGCAGGAATTTCTACTGGCTTTTTAGAAGAAAATGAAGTAATTAATTTTATAAAAAGTTTACCAAAAGAAATAGAAGTGGTTTTGACAGGAAGAAATCCTTCGAAACATATGGAAGAACTTGCAGATTATATTTCTGTACTAGAGGAGAGAAAGCATCCTTTTCAAAAAGGTGTGTCTGCAAGAAAAGGTGTTGAGTATTAAGGGGATATTAGTTCCCTTTTTCTTTTTCTAGGTATTCTATATAATCAGGATCAGGCTCATGTTCCACTTCATTTAGGACGGATGAGGTGTTTTGCATTGTAGTTTCCTCTACATCGTCTTCAAGTCCTGTCAGGGCTTTGAAAGGAGAAAATTGAGCAGCCCTTGTAATGGCATCCATTCTGGGATGACGGGGAGAGGTAGGGTGTTCTTTATTAATAATATCATCGTATTTATGAGTTTCTTCCATAAATAATCTCCTATGAGTATCTCCCTTTTGGAGGAGACTTTTCGTATAATTCTACTAATTCATTATAATAAAAATCTTGTTATAATGGGAGAAAAGATTCTTACAAAGGAGGTAAAAAGATGGAAAAAACCTATATTGCAATTGACTTAAAATCTTTTTATGCCTCCGTAGAATGTAGAGAAAGAGGCCTAGATCCACTCCAGGCAAAGCTTGTGGTGGCTGATCCAACCCGTACAGATAAAACCATTTGTCTTGCTGTTTCGCCAGAGCTAAAACGATATGGAATTCCAGGACGACCAAGACTTTTTGAAGTAAAACAAAAAGCAAAACAACTACAGCTGGATTTTATAACAGCACCACCTAGAATGCGTCTTTATATGGAATACAGTACAAAAATCTTTGGAATCTATCTTCGATATATTGCCCCGGAAGATATGCATGTCTATTCTGTAGATGAGTGCTTTATGGATGTGACGGGCTATTTAAATACCTATCAGATGACAGCAGAGGAACTGGCCAGAAAAATGATAGAAGAGGTATTAGTAGAGACGGGAATTACTGCAACGGCAGGTATAGGAACCAATATGTATCTTTGTAAAATTGCTATGGATGTGGTAGCAAAGCATATGCCCGCAGATGAAAATGGAGTACGTATTGCTTCTTTGGATGAAATGAGTTATCGTAAACTATTGTGGAATCACAAGCCGATTACGGATTTTTGGCGTGTAGGAAGAGGCTATGCGAAAAAATTAGAGAAGTATGGAATGTATACTATGGGAGATGTGGCCAGATGTTCCATAGGAAAAGACGATGATTATTACAACGAAGAACTTCTCTATAAGTTGTTTGGTGTAAATGCGGAACTGTTGATTGATCATGCCTGGGGCTATGAACCCTGTACCATTGCAGAGATTAAATCTTATAAGCCAGAGACAAATTCTTTGAGTCAGGGGCAGGTGTTACAGCGACCTTATGAGCATAAAGAGGCAGCAGTGATTGTAAAGGAAATGTCAGAACTTTTAGCTTTGGATTTGGTGGAAAAACATTTAGTTACCAATCAGCTGGTCCTTACCATTGGCTATGATATCGAAAATATCAAAGATGAAAAACGAAGAAAGAAATATAAAGGCGAAGTAGTAATTGATCACTATGGAAGAGCAATTCCAAAACATGGTCATGGAACGAAGAATCTACCTTATTATAATTCTTCCTCTAAAATGATTATTGAGAAAATGTCAGAGTTGTTTGAGGAAATTACAGATGAAACTCTTTTGGTGCGTCGCGTTACAGTGGTGGCAAATAATGTGATTACTGAGAAAAAAGCAAAAAACCAAAAGAAAAATGCCTATGAGCAGCTGACTATTTTTGATAATTTTGAGGAGGAACAAAAAGAAAAACAGCAACAGGAAAAGGAACAGGAAAAAGAACGTTCTTTGCAACAGGCTATGCTTTCTATTAAGAATAAGTATGGAAAAAATGCAATTCTTCGAGGCACCAATTTTGAGGAGGGTGCTATGACAATAGAACGAAACGCTCAAGTAGGTGGTCATAAAGCATAAAAATTAGAGGAGTTACTATGAAAAAAATAAAACAAATAATATTGCTTTTATTAGCCCTTGTTATGGTAAGTACAGTCACTACCGCTCACAAAGTGGAAGCGGCTTCAGGATATACCATTCAGGTGAATAAAGGAACTAATGTAGTTACAGTTTTTGATGCTTCTGGCAATGTGGTAAAAGCTATGACATGCTCTACCGGAAGCGCTACGCCTGTGGGTACTTTTAAAACAAAGACGAAGTATCGTTGGTGGGAGTTAGATGGCCCAAGTTACGGACAGTATTGTACGAGAATTACAGGACATATTTTATTTCATTCTGTTTGGTACTATCGTAAAGATTCAGCAACACAATCTACAAAAGAGTTTAATAAGCTTGGAACTACTGCATCCCATGGTTGTGTAAGACTCGCTACCGCTGATTCAAAGTGGATTTATGACAATTGTAGTCTAAGTACTACAGTTAACATTATTAATGGCAGTGCTGCTAATGATCCTTGGGGTAAACCTGAAATGATTAAGGTAAATACGGATAATAAGATGGATTGGGATCCTACAGATCCAGATATTCTAAATCCTTATAATTACAAGGGCGCTAGTATTGATACTTCAAAAGTGAAAAAAACCGTATCCTATGGAAAAACATTTCATCCAAAAGATGGATTGAAAGCGTATGATACCTGTGGCAATGATATTACTTCTAAGGTTTCAGTTTCAGGAAAGGTCAAAAAGAAAAAACTTGGCAAATATAATGTTGTTTATACCGTAACAGATGCCTTAGGAAGAAGCGCATCAAAGATTATTACTGTACGGGTAAAAGATACTTATAAAGCAAAAATTACCGGTGTATCCTCTAAGAAAACCGTGGAATACAAAAAGAGCTTAAATTTAAAGTCCAAGGTAAAGGCAAAAACAGTATCTGGAAAGAATATAACGAAAAAGCTTAAAATTTACGTAAAATCACCAGGGTCTTCGAAGTATAAGATTTGTAAAAGTGGAAAATACCAGTTTAAAAAGACCGGTACCTTTAAGGTGAAATACTATGTAAAGAATACTTATAATAAAAAAGTTACAACAAAGTACATGAAGGTACTGGTAAGAGATACAAAGGCTCCAATACTAACAGGGGTATCGAAAAATAAGACAACTATAGCAGCTGGAGAGTCAGTGAATCTTTTAAGCGGAGTAAAAGCAAAATTAGTAAGTGGAAAGAACATAACTAGTCGGTTGAAGGTTACGGTATACAATCAAACAACAGGTACGACTGATACAATTAAGTCTGTAAATAAACAGGCGAAAATGGGTGGAGTTTATCAGTTTAGTATGCCGGCTACCTATGTGGTAACTTATACAGTGAAAAATCCTACAGGCAAAAAGGAAACAACTTTGAGCAAAACCTACGTGGTAAAGGATTTGGCAGAACCGGTTATTTCCGGAGTAAATACGGTAAGTAAAACAGCATACCAAAATGATTCCATCAGTCTTTTTGATGGTGTAAATGCAAACCTAAAAACAGGAGCTAGTGTTACAGCATCTTTACAGGCAACTGTAACCTATACTGGGGATGGCTCAACCCAAACCTTTGGATATAGTACTTCTACAACCTATACATTCAGTAAAGTTGGAACCTATGTAATTACCTACACAGCCTATAATCCAAATAATAAGGCATCATCCTCAGTTTCTGTAACCTACGTGGTTGTAGATGGGGCAGCACCAGTTATTTCAGGTGTGAATACAACGACTCAGAGTGTTACAACAGGAACAAGCCTTTCGCTGTTTAGCAATATTAGTGCAGCTTTGGTTTCAGGTACAGATGTTTCCTCTACCTTAACAGTCAGCATTGTATATACTGCAGAGGATGGAACTACATCAACCCTTGGAAGCTATGCTTATGCCACAAACCAAGGGGCAACCTATACTTTTGCAAATGCCGGAACCTATGTGTTAACATATATGGCAACAAATACAAATAATAATACAACGACTAACGTGACTGCGACGTATGGGGTTAGCACTACCGTTAGTCCATAAGAAAGTGGTGAAACAATGATAGAACGGAAACGTTTATTGGCTTTGGCGTTTTACAATAAAGAACATTTTTCAGGAAGCGATCAGGAAAGAAATTTGCGATTTCGAGTGGAAAAAGTCACGCCTTCATTGCCGGATGATGCACCAGAGGATGCAGAGCCGGAGGAACCATATTTCTTAGGAACCATTTGGCCGGAGCCTTATAGCTTTGAAAAAACGGACGAGGAAAAGAAAATTACCCATAGAGAAGATTTTTCAGAAGAAGGTCTTTGTGCGTTAGTTGATTGGATGAATGATCATCGATTTGAACGAGAGGATTGGGCCAGATAATATTTAGATATGGAAAAGAAAAAGCAGTCGGTTTATCTCAACCGGCTGCTTTCGTATTTCATTTTTGTTCTTATGCAGTTTTTTAAGTCGTCAACACGTTTGTCCAAGTCACCATCTTCTACAACAACATCTAAAGATGCTGCAAAATTATCAATGACGTGGTCGTCTAGTAGTTCCTGTACCTGCATTTTTGTGACAATGTCATATTTTTCTTCTAACTCATCGGAGTCAAAGAATGCCATCATAAGTTCCATGTTGTCCATGTAAAACCCCCTGTTTTAAAAATTCGTGGAGTAAATGTGACGGGCAAGTTCTTCGTTTCCAAAGTCTACGATGATAACACCATAGCTAGTTTGAGAAGAAAACTCATAGTCTAGTAAGTTTTTGTTTAGGATTCTGGCGTATTTTTTGGGGTGGCCAGCATATCCATTACCAGAGGTGGAACAGAAATTTAGGGAGAAGGTTTCGTCTCCAGCCTGACAATTTTCTAATGATTCCACAATTGCGTCCCATTTGGTCTCTACATTGTATTTATAACGATCCTGTACCCAAAGCTGATTGGATTCAGTAATCATTGTAACCTCTTGTGTATCGATGATTGCCTCTTTGTTATCCTGGTTTGACCAGTTAAAATGCAATCCAGTACGTGTTTCTCCAAGCCCATTTACATCTTCAAATCTGGTAGCTAAAACAATTTTGCCACGAACATCTCCAAGACTAGGAATTTCGTTTTCTGTGTACCACTTAGAAGAGTTTTCATCTATGGCTTCAAAAAACTTTGACTCAAAAACCGATGGATCATCATCGCTGTTTTCTGATTTTACACAAAATATTATGGTCTCAGATGGATGCTCATCTAAAAACTCATAAATATCTTCCAAGGCATCTTCGAGATAAAGGGTTTCAGAAAATAACTGAAGGAAGGAAGATCCTTTTTTACAGGTTCCAAAGCTGTGAATAAATTTAAGCTTTTCGCCTTCTTCTGTTTCATCTAATGCTAAACGAATATCCAAGTAGCGATATCCGGAATTTAGCTGTTCCTTAAAACTTTGCGTCTGGCACTGTAAAAAGAAACTTGGAAAAATATGAGCAGTGGCACTGTCATGGGTGCCGGGAACGGTAACAGATGACAAATAAGTATCATCAGAAATATTTGACATCCAATCTGTTGCCGAAATGTTGTTATCTGCCGCTTTTACTTCATTGATGGAAAAAGATGACAAAACGCATCCAACCATCAGCGTAAGTGCAAGTAATATCTTAAGAATTCTTTTCATTTTTGACCCCTCTTTTGTCTTGCGACATTAAATTTTAATAGAATTATACCATATCTTGTAGGGGCAAACAACGGATAGACTCTATTTAGATATGCCTTTACTCATATTAGAGTTGTGATAGCGACTGTCAAAGGTAACATCTTCTCCAAACCATTTCGGTGGTTGAAAAGACAGGGCTTCTTCTTCGGAGGAAAATTCCACCTCTGCTAATAAAAGTCCTTCGTAGTCGCCGCCAAAAACATCTAATTCACAGGTGAGATGTTTGTCTAGCGGAATAAGATACCGACGTTTCGTAATAATGATGCCATCTGATTTTTTAATTAAATGATCATAGGCTTCTTTTGTTAGTGGCAGGTTGTATTCTTCTCGTGACATCATGCCGCTTCCTTTGTAGGTGCAGTAGTAGGTAGCATCTTCTTTTCGAACCCGAAGTACAGGAGCAGTACAAAGATAGCCCTGTTCTAAATCGTGGTAGGAATAGGATGAAATGTCTCCAGGAACATCATCTAAACTTTGAATTAAAAATTTTTTCTCAATTTCCATAAATTACCTCGTGACCTAATTATTTATTCATACTATAATTGTTCTTAGCATTACGGATGATATTTTATCAAAAAAATGGAGGGAATAAAATGGCAAAGCTTTTGATATGTATGGCAGATGGGTTAGAAGAAGTAGAGGCTCTTACCACGGTGGATTTAGTTCGCCGTGGAGGGATTGAAATGGATATGGTTTCCATTTCAGATAAAAAAGAAGTAACAGGTGCTCATAATATTACAATTTTAAACGACAAGTTTATGTCGGAAATTAATTTAGAGGATTATGATGGTATTGTACTCCCAGGAGGAATGCCCGGTACAAACCATCTTCGAGATGATGCCAATGTAATTGCAGCAGTGAAAAAATTTGCCGCGGAAAAGAAATTAGTTGCAGCAATTTGTGCAGCCCCTACAGTATTAGGCTATGCAGGCATCCTAGAAGGAAAAAATGCTACCTGTTATCCAGGTATGGAAGATGGCCTTTTAGGTGCATCTAAAAAAACAGATGAGGTGGTTTGTGACGGAAATATTATCACTTCAAGAGGAGTAGGAACGGCAATCGCCTTTGCCCTTTCTTTAGTTTCCTATTTTACAGATGAAAAAACCGCCGAAAGCCTTGGAAAATCCATTGTTTATAAAGCAAATTAAGTAACGGCAAATTGTTGAAAAGAGTGGTTATTTATGTTATAATCGGCGGAGTGCTCACATAAATATTTAGGAAGGAAGATTTATTAAAATGAGTGTAAAAGTTGAAAATTTAGACAATAATATGGCGAAACTTACCGTAGAGGTAGAGGCAGACCGTTTAAACGAGGCTATTAAGAAGGCATATAACCGTCAGAAGAATCGCATTAGCGTTCCTGGTTTCCGCAAAGGAAAAGTGCCTCAGCAGATGATTGAGAAAATGTATGGACCAGAAATTTTCTTTGACGATGCTGCAAACCTTTTGATTCAGGAAGAGTATCCTAAGGCATATGATGAATGTGGTTTAGATATTGTTTCTCAGCCTGAAATTGAAGTAGTACAGATTGAAAAAGGTAAAACCTTTATCTTTACTGCAGAAGTAGCTCTTAAGCCTGAAGTTAAATTAGGCAAATATAATGGTATTACAGTAACAAGACTTGATACCACAGTTTCTGATGAAGAAGTTGATAAAGAAATTGAATCTCAGCTTTCAAGAAATGCTCGTACTATTGAAGTAAATGATCGTGCTGCACAGATGGGCGATACAGTAGTTCTTGACTTTGATGGTTCCGTTGATGGAGTACCATTCGAAGGTGGAAAAGCTGAAGGATATACTTTAGAGTTAGGATCTAATTCATTCATCCCTGGATTTGAAGATCAGCTTTGTGGAAAGAACTTAGAAGAAGATATCGATGTAAACGTTACCTTTCCTGAAGATTATCACGCAGAAGAATTAGCTGGAAAGGCTGCTCTTTTCAAATGTAAACTTCATAAGATTTCTGCAAAAGAACTTCCAGAACTTGATAATGATTTTGCAGAAGATCAGGGATTCGACAGTGTTGAAGATTACAAGGCTGACGTTAAGAAGACTTTAGAAGAAAGAAAGGCTGCTTCTGTTAAACGTACACAGGAAGACGAAGCATTAGCTAAGATCGTTGCTGATTCCAAGATGGATGTTCCTGAAGCAATGATCGATACTCAGGTAAATCAGATGTTAAATGAATACGCTCAGAATTTAGCTCAGAGCGGTCTTTCATTTGAGCAGTATATGCAGTTCACAGGAATGACAGTTGATCAGTTAAAGGCTCAGATGCGTCCAGATGCAACTGACAGAATCAAGGCATCTTTAGTATTAGAAGCAATTGCTAAGGCTGAAGGCTTTGAAGGATCTGATGAAGATGTTGATAAGAAGTTAGATGAAATGGCAGCTCAGTATGGTATGCCAGCAGATGACTTAAAGAAGAACATTCCTGATAGTGAAAAAGAAAATATGAAACAGGAAATTGCTTTAGAACAGGCAATTAACTTCGTAACAGACAACATGAAACTTCGTGCTAAAGCAAAGAAGAAAGCAGAGAAGAAAGACGAGGAGTAATCTATGGCAACAATACCTTACGTCATTGAACAAAATTCCCGAGGAGAGCGTTCTTATGATATCTATTCTAGATTATTAAAAGATCGTATTATCTTCCTTGGTGAAGAAGTAAATGAGACTACTGCATCTCTTACAGTAGCCCAGTTATTATTCTTAGAGTCAGAAGATCCTAATAAGGATATTCATCTCTATATCAACAGTCCCGGAGGAATGGTTACTGCAGGATATGCAATTTATGATACCATGCAGTATATTAAATGTGATGTATCTACAATCTGTGTAGGTCTTGCAGCATCTATGGGTGCATTCCTGTTAGCAGGTGGTGCAAAGGGAAAACGTTTGGCTCTTCCTAATGCAGAAATTATGATTCACCAGCCATCCGGTGGTGCAAAAGGTCAGGCAACAGAAATTGAAATCGTTGCTGAAAATATTTTAAAGACAAAACAGCACTTAAATGAAATCTTAGCAGCAAATACAGGTCAGCCAATTGAAAAAGTAGCTGCCGATACTGAAAGAGATCATTACATGTCTGCTCAGGAAGCTTTAGAATATGGCTTGATTGATAAGATTATTGAAAGCAGAAATGATCAGTAAGATCCCTATTTATAAAGGAGAAGACTATGGCAGGACGAAACGATGACAAAATTAGATGCTCATTTTGTGGCAAAAGTCAGTCTCAGGTTCAAAAGCTAATAGCCGGACCAAATGGTGCTTATATCTGCGATGAATGTGTAGATATTTGCGGAGAGATTATCGAAGAAGAATTAATGGAAATGGAAGAGAAACAGGCATTTGTGGATGACACACCTGATATTAATCTTCTAAAACCAAAGGAATTAAAATCTTTCTTGGATGATTATGTAATTGGACAGGAAGAAGCAAAAAAGGTTTTATCTGTTGCAGTATATAATCATTATAAAAGAATTATGTCTGATTCCTCAAAAATCAATGTGGAATTACAGAAATCTAACGTGTTACTTTTAGGTCCGACTGGTAGTGGTAAGACATTACTAGCCCAGACTTTAGCTAGAATTTTGGGTGTACCATTTGCAATTGCAGATGCAACTACACTTACAGAAGCAGGATATGTAGGTGAGGATGTGGAAAACATTCTTTTAAAACTCATCCAGGCTGCAGAGTATGATGTATCGAAAGCAGAGTATGGTATCATCTATATTGATGAAATCGATAAAATCACTAAGAAGTCCGAAAATGTATCCATCACCAGAGATGTATCTGGTGAAGGTGTACAGCAGGCGTTACTTAAAATCCTAGAAGGAACTCAGGCTTCTGTTCCACCTCAGGGAGGAAGAAAGCATCCTCAGCAGGAATTGATTCCTATTGATACTACAAATATTTTATTTATTTGTGGTGGTGCTTTTGAAGGATTGGATAAGATTATCGAGTCTCGAATGGATACTAAGCGAATTGGATTTAATACAGATGTAACTGAGATTAAAACAAACAAAGAACGGGAAAGTGAATTACTTAAGCAGGCACTTCCTCAGGATTTTGTAAAATTTGGATTAATTCCAGAGTTTATTGGACGTGTGCCTATTAATGTTGCATTAGAAGAATTAGACAAGGATGCTTTGATTCGTATTTTAACTGAGCCAAAGAATTCTTTGGTAAAACAGTATAAAGCATTGTTTGATATGGATGATGTAGAGCTTACTTTTACAGATGATGCTCTTTGTGCAATTGCTGAAAAGTCATTAGAACGTAAGACAGGAGCTCGTGGACTTCGTGCCATTATGGAAAACGTTATGATGGAAGATATGTACAATATTCCGTCAGATGAATCCATTACATCCGTTGAGATTACAAAAGAAAAGGTAGAAGAGAACCTTTTATTAATCGATAAGAAAACAAAGGATGTACTAGCAATCGAAGATCAAAGTGATAAAAAGGAAAGTGCGTAAGGATTAAGGTAGTAAGGTGGAACAGTTTTGTTCCGCCTTATTTTATATCAGATAACACAAGGAGATATAAATGAAAATTAAGAGTGTAGAGTTAGAAACGGTGTGTGGAATCACAAGTCAACTACCTGACAATACGTTGCCTGAAGTTGCTTTTGCAGGAAAAAGTAATGTGGGAAAGTCTTCTCTTATCAATACAGTTATGCAAAGAAAGTCATTGGCTAGAACTTCAGCACAACCTGGAAAAACTCAAACCATTAACTTTTATAATATCAATAATGAAATCTATTTAGTGGATTTGCCAGGATATGGATATGCAAGAGCCTCAAAAACAGAAACGGAAAAATGGGGCGAGATGATAGAGAGATATTTAGCAAATTCCGAAATGCTTAGTTGTATTTTTCTGTTAGTGGATATTCGCCACGAACCAGGAGAACATGACAAGCAAATGTTTGAGTGGATTGATTATATGGGATTACAGCCTATCGTCATCTGCACGAAGGCAGATAAGCTGAAACGTTCTCAGATTGATAGTCACCTAAAAGCAATCCGTAAAGGCTTAGGTGCAGATGAAGATACCATTATTATTCCTTTTTCTTCTGTAACAAAACAGGGATTAGATGATGTGTGGGATTTTATGGATCAGGTAATTGAAAATGAAAAAGAGGAGTAGCTTTGCTACTCCTCTTCTTTGTTTTTCTGGAATAAAGTAACCATTTGCTTGGCTACATCTAAAGGATATAACTGAACCATAGTAGAATCAATTAAATCTTCTCCAACTTCAAGTCGGAAGGAAATCTTTAAAAATTTATCCTCTGAACTTTCAAACATTTTCTCGAATAATTTAACGCTCTCAACATCGATTCGGTTTACTTCCGGTGTGGAAATATCAGTTTCTGTACCAAGCATGGTGGCCATAGAAGTAGCGGAAGTTCCCATCATCTGGTTCATAGCTTCTGAAGCTGCAGACAAATGCAATTCAGTAACTTCTGAGTCGATATTGATGCCGTCACCACCCATCATAAGGGATGTCATTTTCAGAACATCTTCTTCCTGAAGAATCAATACATTATTTCCAGAAAGGCCTTTTATGTAGTGGATTTGTACAAATATACAGGTTTTTTCGTAATCATCTAAGGCTGCGCTTCGTCCGATGATTTCAGCCTGAGGTGTGGTAATATCCACACGTTGGTTTAACATGACACTTAAAGTGGTAGCAGCATTTCCCATGCTGATATTTCCAATCTCTCCAAGAATGTCAATCTGTTCTTTGTTTAGCTCCATAATCAATCTCCCTAATGTGCAAATATAAAAGAATCTATAAAGTAATTTTACAAAAATAGCAGGGAAATATCAAAACATTTTTACTGCTTTCAAGAATATTCTGTAAAAATACAAAGGATTCCGAAGTTATACAACGAAAACCGGAGGTTATTGTGAATCCGCCTATAAGGATTCTTTGATTTTAATATTAATCTCTGTAAGAATTCGGTCTTCTTCAGGATTTTTTCCAAGAATCAGTTTATCAATTAAAACTGACAAGGCAATGCTACCCTGACGATATGGATCCTGACCAATGGTAGCAGTAATAATGTCTTTATTTAAAAAATCAATATTTACATCGGACATATCATAGGTGATTACAGTATAAGGTTGTTTTTGTGTCATTTGATATAGGAATTTACAACCGCCATAGATACCACCTGCGGAGAAAAAGATAGCGGTAATAGTAGGGTGTTCTAATAGCATGCGCTGTAAGGCACCATACGCTTTATAATCATCATCCTGACACTCTTCGATAGAAACAATTTGGAGCTTTGGATACTTCTTTGAAATGATTTCTTCGAAACCATGAATACGACTTTCATGTCCAGTAACGTTATGTCCGCCGGTGATAATGCCGATTTCACCAACACCTTTGGTAAGAAGTCCCATCAGACCTCCGGCGGTTTGACCGCTTTTATAATCATCACTGCCTACATAGGCAATACGCTTTGAGTCTGGCAGGTCGGTATTAACAGTAACAACAAATATGCCACGATCACTAAGCTCATTAATTCTTTCTACAATTCGAGGATCATTAAAAGGTGAAATAATCAATCCGCTAATGTCTTCCTCAAGCATTTCATCAAGAGCTGCAATTTGATCTCTTACGTGGGATTTCGACTGCTTTAGGATATAGGTAAATCCGTAAAAGGATAAATCGTTATAGCGGTCTGAAACACCTGTTTTTAACTCTTCAAAAAAGGGATTCCCTTCTCCATATAAAAGAATACCAATTTTGATATTTTTCTTTTGGGTCGCAAGTGCGATTCCTGCTTTGTTTGGCTGGTAGTCCACAAGGTCTGCAATTTCTAACACCTTTTTCTTGGTTTCTTCGTTGACCCCTTCGCGGTTATTTAGAACTCGATCAACAGTACCTCGAGAAACACCTGCTAACTTTGCAATTTCCTGCATAGTAGCCATAAATACGCCTCCCCCTTTACACATATACTTCTATAAAAATCGTAACACAAAAAGACACTTGATACAAATAAAAATGTGACACGTGAACGAAAAGATAAAAATAGTCGATTTTCGATATTGTTCATTGAAAAAAATCGTAATATTATTAACTAAAACGTGCACGTGAACGAAGTGCATAAAACAAGGGTTTTACCAATAAAACAGTATAGAGGTAAGAAATATATGAATTATATTGGAGTAGACTTAGGAACGAGTTCTGTAAAAATTATTTTAATGGATGAGTCAGGAAAAGTGAAAAATTCTGTGACAAAGGAGTATCCCCTTTCTTTTCCTAACCCAGGCTGGTCAGAACAAAG
>JAIKXK010000186.1 GCA_024684155.1 Lachnospiraceae bacterium
CCAGGAAAGACTCCTTTTTCTGTAACTAATAGAGGACGCTTTACTAACATTCCATCTGTGGATAGAAGCTGATACATTTCATCTTCACTCATAGATGGAATTTTTTTCGATAATCCCATCTCCCGATAAATCATTCCACTGGTATTGAAAAATCTCTTTAAAGGAAGATCACTTCTTTTATGAAGTGTACGTAGTGTCTCTTCGTTGGGATGGTCTCCCTTAATATCAATTTCTTCATAAGGAATTTTATTTTCATCCAACCATTTTAGAGCTTTTTTACAAGTGCTGCATTTCGAATAACAATATACCTGATTCATAATTACCTCCCACTTACTCTACTCTTGTCTCTAGTGATTGGATTATACCATGTTCTGTCGCTCTTTAGCATTTTTTTAGAATTTCAATAACATCCTTTTCATCCAAATGGACATAAGCTGTTTTTGAAATATTACTGGTTCGAACTGCCTCTTTTGCCATTTTGTCATACTTACTTTCATCAATTCCCACTTCAGAAAAAGTACAAGGCATTTCCAGTTTTTCAAAAAAATCTCTGACACATTGAATTCCCTTTTTTGCTGCCTTATGATCATCTCCTTCTATAATCCGAAAGACCTCTCTGGCAAATCGTGCAAATCGTGCTTTTGTATCATCATTAAGTACATATTCCATCCACGCCGGTGTTAAAATTGCAAGTCCTATTCCATGGGTTAAATCATAAAATCCACTGACTACATGTTCTATGGGATGTACTGACCAGGCACCGCCTTTTCCCACCGTCAGAAGATGATTTAGCCCCACGGTACTGGCCCACATCAAATTGGAACGGGCCTCATAATTATCAGGTTCTTCCATTGCAATTGGTCCATATTTTACTACTGTTTTCATAACCCCTTCACTTAAAACATCTGTAATATATGCTCCGTCATTTGGTTGAAAATACTGTTCCATTACATGGGATAAAATATCCACCACTCCAGCAGCTGTTTGTTTCTTTGGCAATGAATATAGATAGGTTGGATCACATATGGATAATCTTGGATATAACAGTGGAGTGTTAATCTCTAGCTTTTCATGAGTTTCTTCATTGGTAATAACTGCCCCACTATTCATTTCAGACCCTGTAGCACAAATGGTTAACACAACTGCAATAGGAAGGGCTTCTTTTACAAGGGAACGATCTAAGACTAAATCCCAGGGATCTCCATTGTAACAAGCTGCAGCAGCAATATGCTTTGAAGCATCAATGGTACTTCCACCTCCTACAGCAATAATAACGTCGATTCCTTTTTCCTTGCAAAGCTTTGCTCCCGCTCTTACTGTTTCCAGTTTTGGATTTGGAGTAATACCAGAAAGTTCCACCACTTCAAAATCCTTTAGCTGCTCCATTACCTCATCATATATTCCATTTCTTTTAATACTTCCTCCACCATATACTAAAAGTACTTTTTTTCCATAAGAAGATACCTCTTCTTTTAAGCAGGAAATTTTTTCTTTTCCAAAGCGAATATCTGTCGGTATTTTAAAATCAAAATTATTCATACCTGCCTCCTAAATTTTTGCCTTATAACGATCATATCGAAGGTCATGTAAACTAATATCTGTCGTTCCTGTAATTATTAGTTTTGCCAACTGTTCTCCAACGGCTGGAGCAATACCAAATCCATGACCATTAAAGGCACAGGCTACAAATAAGCCAGGTATTTCATCTACCTTTCCAAGCGCTGGAACTCCGTCACAGGAAGCATCCATCCATCCTGCCCAGGTTCTCACAATTTTTGCATCCTTTAAATCAGGAAAGTATTTCATAATTCCTCGGCAAATACAAGGAGCTGTTTTTGAACTATTGGATACCATACCATTGTCTTTGTTATATCGTTCTAATCCGGAAGAACCGCCAAACACAAAAGAACCATGCTTTGTTTGATGCCCGTAAAAATCTGCTTCTGCTGTACCTAACATCTGATCAAACATATGAGGTTGTGCCTCTGTAACCAAACATTCCAGTAAGGAATTTGTCATTGGGATATCAATTCCAACAGAGGTTAGAATATCCCTGGAATCTAACCCTGCAGCTACTAAAACATTCTCTCCTTCGTAAACAGTATTCTTTGTAATTACCTGACGAATCTTTCCTCTCATTACTCGAAGTTCCAGCACCTCTTCCCCGGAAATAAAGGTAACGCCCATTCTTCTTGCCATTTTATAATAGCCAAGTGTTGTTGTTAGGGGATTTGCATGACCATCCGTTGGACACCAGCTTGCGCAAATCACCTCATCTGATAAATAGGGATTAATCTGTCGCACCTCATCTCCATCTATCATTCGAACATCCAGTCCTGCTCCCATTGCACTGTTCGCAAGGCCGGTTAAAATTTCTCTGTGTTTTTCCGTTTTCCCCAATCGAAGGTTTCCATCCTGATGATATTCACAATCCACCTCTAATTCTTCTGATAAAGTAGGCCATAAATTTTTAATTCCATACATAACCAAAGGTAGTTCTCTAACATCTCGTCCTGACTGTCGAACACCCCCACCATTTCTTGAGGAACCTCCATTTCCAATATGATCGCTTCCCTCGAGAACAATAACATCTTTCAATCCCTGCTTTGCCAAATAATAAGCTACGGCACAGCCAATAATTCCTCCGCCTACAATAATCACTTCTGCTTTTGTTTTCATATTATTCGTCCTCCTTTGCCTCATTTGCAAATACCTGCATTTCAATAGGACGCATGGGCACACGACTTGTAGCAGGTTCTAATTCTGCAGGAGAAATTCCAAGTTCTCTTGCTACAATCGATTTCACTAATTTCGAACAGGTCTGTCCCTGACAAAGGCCCATTCCCGTTCGAAGGTATCTTCGAATCTCTGTTAATGTCCACATACCATCATGCACCGCTTTTCGTATTTCCCCCTTTGTAATTTCCTCACAACGACAAATCAGCATATCGTCATCATCTGCAGGTACAAAAGGACCAATATCTCTTGTTCTATCATTTATCGTATTCATATATTCTTCCTCCTCTTATACTGCCTGAAAGAAGCGAGCCTTCATGGCATATTCTTTTGGGACTTTAATGGTTAATAAACTTGTTTTATCAAAGGCTTTTACATCCCTAACCTGAATCACCTCAGCCTCACAAACCACTTTTCCATCTCTTCCTAAGCCTTTTCCCTTTGTTCCAATTTCAGGCAAAGGTAAAAATTCATAAGGAAGGGTAACAGAGGCAAAGCCATCTCCCAAATCCTCATCTACTAAAAAGATTGCCTGTCCGGAACAACTTGCCACACACATACCACAGTTAATACATTCACTACCCTCCACAACAATTGGAAGGGAAGTAATATTAGAGCCAATGGAAATACATCCTTTTTTACATGCATCCTGACAAGGGTTACAAGGAATGTTTTGTGTGCATTCCATAACAGGATGAACTCCTACTCGATGAGTAACCCCGGGAAAACGTTCAATCTCCTCATCAGAAACAAAGCCATGCTTTAATAAATTTTTAGAAATTTCGATTCCTTCTTCTGTGGTTTCAATTGCCTTCCCTCGATTCTTAGGTGCAAACATTCCCTGGCGAAGACCATCCAGGGCATCATCTAACTCTTTAAGCTGATGGTCCAAATCGGTTTCTTCCATGTAACCTAAGTATTCCGCAGCAACAATTCCCGCCATTCTGCCCTCAATCATGGCTGAAGATGCTTCTTCAATTCCACTTACATCTCCCGCTACAAAAACTCCTGGAAGGGAAGTTCGGCCATACTCATCACAGACAGGGACCTGGCCACCTTTTCTTGGATTATCTTCCATCTTTGCTCCTGCCATTTTCAAAAGCTGAGACATTGGAGAAAGACCAACTGCAAGACAAATAGTATCCACATCAAAGTGCTTTTCAGTCCCTGGAATAAACTGGAATCTATCGTCTACTTCTGCAATGGTAACTCCGGTTACCTCGGTTTCTCCTTCTGCCTTCACAATGGTATGAGAAAGGTAAAAAGGCACTCCCGTTCTTGCTACCTTTGCTGCATGTACTCCATATCCACCTACTCTTGGAGCTGCATCTACTAAAGCTACTACATCACATCCACATTGCATTAACTGGAAGGATACGACTAAGCCTACATTTCCAGAACCTAGCATTAAAATCTTTTTTCCTGGCTTTATTCCATGTAAGTTCATCATGGTTTGAGCTGCTCCTGCACCAATTACTCCTGGTAACGTCCACCCTTCAAAGGTCACCATATTTTCTGCTGCACCCGTAGCAATTACAATGGCATCTCCTTTAAAATGAACCACCTCATCTCCTAGTTTCACAACTACTTCATGGTCCTGATAAAGGCCGATTACAGTTGCATTTAATACAACTTCTACCCCTTCCTTATCCGCTTCTTCTAGAAGTTGTTGTCCAATAACAAAACCTCTTACCTTTGCACGATGTTCCTTCGATCCAAAGAACTTATGAATCTGTTTGAATAACTGTCCACCAGGTTTTTCATTTTCATCAAATACAACTACTTTCAATCCCCTCTTTGCTGCCTCCACTGCTGCAGAAAGTCCGGAAGGGCCTGCCCCAACTATAATTAAATCGTATCTTTTCATAACTTCTGTCTCCTTCTACTGCTCTTCAAAAGGTTTATCACTTACACCATATTGAGTTTTTACATCCATACCTGCTTTTAAGGGAGTAATACAGGTACGTACATTTGGCACGCCATCCACCACCATAACGCAGTCTGTACATCTGCCAATGGCACAAAAAATACCTCTGGGTTTATGCTCTTTTTTCGTATAGCGATGTACCATTAATCCCTGAGCCTTTAAAGCTGCCGCAATAGGTTCTCCTTCATATCCATAAACTTCTTTTCCATCAAATAAAAAAGCTACCTTTTCTCCTTTTTCCATTTCTCCCAAAATAGGATGATTCTCAATTCTACTTTCTTCCATACAAATGACTCCTTTCCAATCTATCTTTTCCTTAGGCCATATCTGGTTTATCCCAAAGTTTTAAGGATGTTCCAAGCCCAAGTTTTTTCGCATTCTCATAACAATACTTTCCCCACGCCACATCTTCTACTGGCATTCCCCCAACGGAAAAAATAACTACCTGATCCTTATCATTTCGATCTTCTTTCAAGCCCTTCATAATGTCTCCTAAATCCACCATTTCATCCTCCGAAATAATTCCATCGTGAATCATGTCTGTAAACTTTGAGCCAATAATGTTATTTGCTCCAAAGGAGGGATAAGGAAATTCCTCTGCCCAAGCTTCATATAGTGCTCGGTTATCCACCACCAATTTACACTTTGCCATTTCCTCTGTATCCATATCAAAGCAGCTTAATCCTATGATTAACGCTCCTTTTTTCACCCACTCCAATTTCACAAAAGGGTAGGTGGATGGATCTGTGTTTCCTGAATTAGCAAAGGAAATTACATCACTGTCTCTGACCAATTCTTCTACGGAATCCACCGCCCTTATGGTTTTTATTTTGGGATATTTCTCTTTTGCATATAAAACAAATGCATCCAAAGATTTCTGTCCCCGTCCCTTCACTTTTATTTCTTCAATTTCAGGACAACTGGTCACAATAGCTTCTAAGGAGGTTTTTCCCATAACCCCTGGACCACAAATTCCACATACTTTTGCATCTTTTTTTGCTAAATATCTTGCTCCTACTCCTGGAATCGCTCCTGTTCGCATAGCACTTAAAATATTTGCAGACATTAATGCTAAGGGTGCTCCTGTATCTTTGTCATTTAACATTACCGTCAAAATAGATCTTGGTAGTCCTTTCCCTCTATTATTAGAATTGCTTCCATACCACTTCATTCCAGCCAAGTCAAAAGATCCTCCAATATAGGCTGGCATAGCCATAAATCTTCGATCATCTCCTTCATCTAAGGGCATATTGGGGAATTTAGATTCTTTTGGAAAGGAAACCTGACTGCCATGGGAATTGTGATTTTCTCCTCCCATCACATAATCCCCAGCATTTAAACACCGAATCACTTCTTCCATGGTATCTATACAAGCCGGCATATCTTTTACACCGGCTTTGATCATTTCTTCTTCATTTAAAAATAAAAAATTAATTTCCGGATAACCCATATCTCTTCCTCCTTCACAATAAAAAACGGAGCCAACGCTAGTTGCGTCGGCCCCGTTGCCTTTCGATGTAATTAATTTACTCCGAAAGCTACTCCGTGACAATTACTCCTCTTTACCTATTTTCTACTTATTATTGGTAGCATCTACTCCTAAATAAGTAGAATTTAATTCTTACTTTGTCTCTATGTTTCATTTCATCTACTCTTCAAGGGGGATGGAATCTGCTGCGTAATGCAGTGAATATTCCCACCTCCATATACAATTTCTCTCGTAAAGACACCTACTACCTTTTTTTCTGGAAAAATTCCCTGTATTTGTTCTAAGGCCATGGCATCATGCTCATCCCCATATTGTGGCACAATCACGCCCTCATTTGTAATTAAAAAATTTAAGTATGAAGCAATACAAATATCTCCATTTTTTCTTGGAATCGTCCCTTCTACTTCTTCAATCGTTTCTGCACCTTCTAACAGTACTGGATGTTTCGGTAAACATACCTTATGAACCTTTAATATTTCTCCATCACTATCCTTCATATGACAAAGAGTCTCATAGTTTTCTTTTGCAACAGAATAAAAAGGATGTTCTTCATCCTCTGTATAAATACAAGCTACTTCGTGAGGTCTTACAAAACAAGCTACATCATCTACGTGACCATTGGTTTCCTCTGGATCAATTCCATCTTTCAACCAAAGGACCTTACTTGCTCCTAAATAGTCAAGTAAGGTCTTTTCTATTTCCTCTTTGGATAAACCTGGATTTCGTCCTTTTGATAACAAACACATTTCTGTAGTTAAGACACTTCCTCTTCCATCTACATGAAAACTGCCACCTTCTAATACAAAATCCTTTAAAGAATAATAATCCATTCCTTCCAGTTCACAGATTTTTCCTGCAATGGCATCATCTGCTTCCCAAGGTGAATACAATCCATCTACCATTCCACCCCAGGCATTAAATCTCCAATCGCAGCCTCGTCTTTGCCCTTGATGATTTACCAGAACAGAAGGTCCACAATCTCTACACCAGGCGTCATCTGAGGTCATTTCCACTACCCTGACAGTTTCTCCCAGCATCTTTTTTGCCTCTTCATAGCACTCATAATCTGCAAGCATAGTTACAGGTGTAAATTCACAAATTGCCAAGGCTACATCCCTATAGGCCTTCTGGGCAGGTTTTGCACCGTCTCTCCAATTGTCTTTTCTTTTTGGCCAAATCATATAAATATGATCCTGGGGTGTAAACTCCGCTGGCATAAAAAATCCATCCTCTTTCGGTGTTCTATCCGTTATTTTCCTTGTCATATTCTCTTACGCTCCATGAGTAAGTATTGTCTCATACATCTTCGGTCTTCGATCCCTAAATATTCCCCACTCCCGACGCTCTTTTTCTAATTCATCCAAGTCAAACTCACAAACTAAAATCTCTTCCTTCGAATCATCTGCCTGTTTTACGACTTCTCCATACTGATTGGCTATAAAGCTGCTACCATAAAAGCGAATTTCCGATTCCTGTTCCCTCTCCAACCCAATTCGATTACTGGCAATGACTGGCATCATATTCGCTGCTGCATGACCGAGCATAGTATTTCTCCAGTGGATTCTTGAATCCTTTTGTAAGGTTGGTTCTGATCCAATGGCAGTAGGATAAAACAAAAGTTCAGCCCCTTTCAGTGCCATACATCTTGCAGTTTCTGGGAACCACTGATCCCAGCATATTCCAACACCTATGGTTCCATAAGCTGTTTTCCATACACGAAATCCAGTATCTCCTGGAGTAAAATAAAATTTTTCCCCATAGGGTAAGCCATCTGGAATATGAGTTTTTCGGTATACTCCAAGTATTTCTCCCGTAGCATCAATCACTGCAACTGAATTAAACTGAGTATTATTCGCCTTTTCAAAAAAACTAATGGGTAATACTACCTGTAACTCCTTTGCAACCTTTGAAAAATGAAGAACTGCTTCATTCTCTTCTAAAGGAGTTGCCATATGCAAATATTCAAATACGTGTTTTTGGCAAAAATAAGGTGTTTCAAATAATTCCTGTAACAGAATAATATTCGCACCTTCCTTTGCAGCCTGACGTACCAATTTATCCGCCTTTTTTAAGGTTTCCTCCTTATTCCAATTACAGCTCATTTGAACTGCTGCCACTTTTACTTTTCTCATATATTACACCTCATTTTCATATACAATCCATCTGTTAACTTAGCATAAGATGTAATCTCTTCTGTCACCATCTCCGTATTTACTGCAATTACTGCCGATGCAAACATGTATGGAGAAGAATAGGTTGTCATATATTTAATTCATATAGGGCTGATTCCAGAGATTTAAACTCTGACCAACACCTAATTCCAATGCATTTTGATAACAATCATATCCCCAGGACAAATCCTCTAATGGCATGCCACCAATGGAGCACATAATAATCTCATCTGAACAAGTCCGTCCCTTTGTCTTTCCATTTACAATATTGCAAATATCTTTTACGTTATCCCGTTGGATCTTACCTGTTTCTACTAAGTGCACGAAATGAATTCCCATAATCACCCACTCACGTTTTTTCCCCAGTTCATCAACTTCTCCCCTGGCTTTGAAATTGCTTAAATATTTTTCATACATTCCATAGTTGTCAACTACCATGGTTGTATTTAAGAAATCCTCATACTTCCGATACAAAAAAGAACCCATACTAAAGACTGTTGCTCCCTTTTTAAACCATTCCATATGAAATTCTTCCATGTTCTCTTTCGAAACTGACATTGCCTCCGATACCACATCCGCATCTCGACAGGCTTCTTCCAATGAATCACATAAAATAATTTCTTCAATTTTAGGATAGGTTTCTTCAATGAACTTTTTCATTGCAAGGGCTGTCTTTGAATTTTTAGAACTGCCACGAATCTTTATCTTCTTAATTTCCGGCAACACTTCCATATAGCACATCAAGGCGCATTTATTAATTACACCAGGTCCGATTAGACTAAGAACTTTTGCATCCTTATTCGCAAGATAAGTTGCCGCCATGGCTGGCATTGCCCCAGTCCGCATTGCCGAAAGTAAATTTGCTGACATGATTGCCTTTGGTGCTCCTGTTTCCACGTCTGATAAGGTCACCATAAGGATGGATCTTGGCAAACCATATTTTGTATTATGGGAATTTGATCCATAATACTTTTGTCCTGCAATATGAAATCTTCCTCCTAAGTAGGCCGGCATGGCCATAAATCTTCGATCCGGTCCATCATCTAAGGGAAATCCTTCAATCTCAGATTTCTGTGGAAAATTCATTTGTAATCCATGTTCGTTTGCCTTTGGTCCCCCTAAAAGATAGTCTTTTTTCCCAAATAGAGATAAGGTATCTCTCATAGTTTCAATACAGCCGGCGGCATTTAAGACGCCGGCTTTTATCATATCTTCTTCATTTAAGTATAAAAAATCAATTTCAGGATACATTCTTCTTCCTCCGAAATTACTCTTTCAACTTAGTCCACATATCATCATAAATTGCTAAGGTATCTGTATCTAAGTTCTGAACAAATTCGCCACCAGAAATAACTTCTGAAGGTACATTCTTTGCCTCATTTGCTACATATTCTTCACCCATCAGCTCAAGTGCTGCTTCGTTAGGGCAAAGATAAGGGAAGTCTGAAATGTTCATCTGAGCCGCTTCTGCCGAAAGCATATAGTTAATAAATGTCATTGCATTATCATAGTTTTTAGCTCCCTTAGGAACACTCCAGTTATCTAAGAAGACATAGGCTCCCTCCTCCGGATAAACTACTTCAATACTTGGATTTTCCTCCATTGCTAAAGCTGCTTCTGCTGACCAAACAGCACCTACACTACAATCTCCTGAAATAAGAGCAGACTTTGGTGAGTCTGAGTCATATAATTTAATATTATCTTTTAAGGTTAAAAGCTTTTCAGAAACTTTCTCTAAAGTTTCAGGATCTGATTCATTCATAGAAAGTCCCATAGCACGCTCGGTCAATCCTATAATGGCGCGATAGTCATCTAACACTACCAAAGAATTCTTTAGTTCTTCACTAAACAAATCTTCATAGGAAGTAATCTCCATATCTACCTTATC
>JAIKXK010000169.1 GCA_024684155.1 Lachnospiraceae bacterium
TATGAACAATATCAAGATTTTCATTTTTATCTACAACACTGATAGAACCAATAGGCTCTCCAACCTCTTTTAAAACGATTGCCCACTGATAAAAATCGGGATTTTCATATCCTCGGACCCATTCATCAAGAACCTGTTCTGACTCACTAACATCTGTAGCTGTTGGCCAGCGTAAAAACTCAGTAACTTTAGAATCGCTCTCCCAGTTTTTAAACATAACTTCTGCGTCTTCTTTGGTAAACTGCCGAAGAATTAATCGTTCGGTTTCAATCTTCTTTGTTCCTTTGTGTTCCATAATATTTTTCCTCTACAAACCTGTTAAATCTAACCCTTTTATCTATATCGGCAAACGAAGTTGTCTGTCGGCCCAGGATTTCTGCGGGACATCATGAATCTGATCCCCCGGTGCGTAATTTCCTATCAAAAATGGAGACTCCGGATCATGGAGTTTGAAGCGTTCCAACACAAGAGAGTTCTCTGCATTGGCATAACAATACCGACATAGATGCTTGCAGGTATTATAAGCGCCTATATCACATGACAAATAACAGGCACACTCTGCTCTTGCTCCTTTCTTTTTTGGTGCGTTTAAATGTGCACCAATAGCCTTTTCGTAATCACTCAGTTTCATACATCCGCTGCAGTCTGCACCATAAGGTGCCAGCTCATCTCCCTCTGCACAAGGTTTGACCACCATATGATATTTCGTTGCAATTGCAATCAGTTTCTTTCCTAAAACAATGCGGTCCTCCTTTGATACTTCCCTGGCTTCCGGAAAATTTCTCCTTACTTTTGGATACAAATCAATAAAACTGATTACAACAGTTTTTGTATATCCATCCAATGCTTCTGCTATCTGGGAGAAAGCATGCACATGATAATCCAACGTATATTTATCTGAAAGAAGAATAGGATCGTATCGCCAACCAATGGAATCTACTCCAACCATCTTTGACAGTTGCAAAAAATCCCGAATTAATTGATGTTTATCCTTTACATTTGGTTCAATATCCCTTCCATATGGAGTAAGGCTTACAAACCAATACTGTCCATAGTCTTTTAACAAATCCATGTAAGGAAACATGGGTGCGGGATTTTTGGTACAAAAACCAATCACATCTACTACAGTTGGATCTAATCGATACCTACTGACCTGGTTCTCATTATAGGGATTTCTTACACAAACAAATCCTTCTTTTAATCGATTAGCAAACCACTGGCCATAAAATGCCGGAATATCTGTTCGCTGTCCAGTATTTATTATCATTCTTCTAAAACTCCTTCGTAAATTCCCCCATTTTTCAAAGGTATATTTCTCCATATCTATGAATTGACAGGCCATTATATCATGCTAGAATTAATTGTGTACCACTAAAATGGTGTTTATGTTTCATCAACATTTTACAGAAAGGACGGTATCTATGGCAAATTATGATTATGATGTTCTCTATATTGGCAGTGGACATGCTGCCTGGCACGGTGCTCTCATTTTAAAAGGCGCTGGAAAAAAACTATGTCTTAGCAGCAACTGGTCGTCGCGCACAAATAGAGGGGCTTGGTTTAGAAAAATATTCTCGGTGTACCAAATCCTATTGCGTATCCAGCAGTTCCTCTTCCTATCAAGACCCTGCACACTCCAGAAAATCCCGGATTTCCTTATAACGTTTATCCACCGCAAAAAAGGCAGAATCCGGCACCCAGTTTCCATGATGGTGATGGGTGGAAAAACTATAGGGAGTTTGATAAATAATTCCTGTATCAAAACTCTTTCCTGTTAAAACTTCAAAGGGATAAATAGTAATGTCCTCCACCATCTGAAATCCACCATTCTTTTTCAATCCATGTTTTTCAATTACATTGGTATATCGCACCGGGCAGGTTGAATTATCCCAGCTTCCATCTTCCTTTAAATAAGGACGACTCTCATAACTTTCACAAATCTCTCCAAGAATCTTATTGCCCTTTTTTGCTCCCATTCCAGATCCACACTCAATTCGACTGAGTGACTCAAAGCTCATATAAGCATCGTTATATAAAAGCTCATCAATTGGTCGAAGCAACTCCACGTCTAAATCCATATAAACTCCACCATAGCGATACAAGACGTCTGCTCTTGCATAATCTGAGGCAAAGGCCCAGTTTTTTGCCTCTATGGCTTGATCATAAAATTTGCAGTTTTTTGCATGATAAGTTTCAAGGGTCCATATTTTTATTTCGAAATCAGGTGCATATTTTTTCCAGGATAAAAGACACTTCTCATATTCCTCTGGTAAAGATTCTCCGGAAAACCAAAAGGTATGAATCACCTTTGGAATTACCTGTTCTTTATTCTTTCGAAAGTCCTTCGGCGGTTTCTTTGCTGATAAAAGTAACATATCCTCATACAAAGCTTCTATATAAATAGAAGGAATTGCCTCTACTTTTGAAAGCACGTCATCCGACGATAACTGGGATAAGATTTCTTGATATCCCGTAACTGCCACTAAAATGATCGTATCTTCATCCATCCTGGCTCCAAGCTCATCCTTTTTTATTAAGTCATAACATTTGCCATCCATCTCCACCTGTGAAATTCCAGGGATATCTACAAATCCCATTAAGTTTTCAATCAATCCACTGTCACGTAAAAAAGGATGCGTTATATTTCGAAAGTGTTTTCCACTCCCCCAGCAAATAATCTTTTTTGTTTTTAGCGTTTCAACTAATGCTGTTATCTCCATATATAGGATTTGAAATCTCCTTTCGAAACTATTGTTTCTCATACATACTCTTCCTGTACCAAATTCATTTTATGAAGAATCATTTCATTGAAGGCACAGTACTTATCTGCCAGACATACTAGCCATGCCTCTTTACTTTTTGGCATATGAAAAAGAGTAAGAGGCCACATATGACTAAGAATTATGTTTTTTTCTTTTTCTGACAGAGTAAATAATTTTTCTGCATTTGAAAGTGCAGTTCCTGGATGACTCACTCCATGACGATAATCGCTTAGTCCGCTTTCCTTTATATCATAAAGATAAAAATCATGAAGGATTGCTCCCTTTGCCAGAGCTTCATAATCTACTTTTATATGAAACTTTTCTGCCAGATAAAAACTATTCCATGCAACATTTACTACATGCTGCAAGGTATCATTTCCTTCGTGTTGTTCAAAGGATCCCATCTGCTTAATGTTTGAATCAATAAGCAG
>JAIKXK010000176.1 GCA_024684155.1 Lachnospiraceae bacterium
TTCAGACAGTACCGTTTTATGATTTAATACAGCCTTTGGTACCGTTAAAATTCGTTCCTTTTCCTCATACATTCTAAGGCAGTACTCCGTATCATCACACCATATAAAATAATCCCTTATTGGTAATCCATATTTTTTAAAAGTGCTACCACGTAACATCAGGCCACAAAAAGTTACTGTATCACACAAAAACTCCTGATTTTCATACTCTTTTTCCTCTACTGGAATTTCCGAGAAAATCAAAGCATTTCCAATTCTTCTTCTATGACTCAAATCTATTTTTCCCTGTGTGTGAACACTACCACAAAAAGCAGGTATATTGGGATGATGTTTTGCAGCTGAAATCAATTGACTCATATAATCTTTTGCAATCATGGCATCATCATCAATAATTAAAATAAAATCAAATGCTTCCTTTTGAGCCTCCTGTAATGCGATATAAAATCCTCCTGCGCCTCCCAAATTCTCCTTTGAATGAATTATCCTATATCTTTCATCGGAAATAGTATCTAAGTATTCTTTGGTTCCATCTGTGCTTAAATTATTTATTACTATAACACGAGAAAAAGGAATTTCCTGGCTGTTAACACAGCCAAGACATTCCTTTAACAATTCTATACGATTGTGCGTTACTATTACTACCGCAGTTTTCATTTACTTATACATTTCCTCGTAATACTTCTGGTAATCTCCGGAAGTTACGTTCTTCATCCAATCTTCATGCTCAAAGAACCATGCAATTGTCTTTTTAATTCCTTCTTCAAACATTGTTTCAGGTTCCCAGCCTACCTCTTTTTTGATCTTATCAGGGGCAATGGCATAACGTCTGTCATGTCCCTTTCTGTCTGTTACAAAGGTAATTAATTCTTCTGAAACATTAGCACGTCTTGGATCATTTTCAGGTAACATCTCAAGCAAGGTATCTAAGATAATATGAATGATCTGGATGTTCTGGCGCTCATTGTGTCCACCAATGTTGTAGGTCTCACCAAGCTTTCCATTTTCCTGAACCATATCGATTCCCTTTGCATGATCATCTACATACAACCAGTCACGAATGTTCTTTCCATCTCCATATACTGGAAGTTCTTTTCCCTGAAGTGCATTGTTAATAATAAGTGGAATTAACTTCTCAGGGAACTGGTAAGGTCCATAGTTATTTGAGCAGTTTGTAATATTTGCAGGGAACTTATAAGTATCAATATAAGCCTTTACTAAAAAGTCTGATGATGCCTTTGATGCTGAGTATGGACTATGTGGATCATATGGTGTTGTCTCATAGAAAAATGCATTTGGATCATCATCTAGTGAACCATAAACTTCATCTGTAGAAACATGTAAGAATTTCTTTCCTTCTTTAAAGCTTCCATCTGGAAGTTCCCATGAAGCTTTTGCACAATTAAGCATTACTGCTGTACCTAGTACATTTGTCTGAACAAATACTTCTGGGTTTTTAATAGAGCGGTCTACGTGAGACTCTGCTGCAAAATGAACAACACGGTCAATGTCGTTTTCTGCAAAGATTTTTGAGATTGCTTCCTTATCACAGATGTCTGCTCGAACAAAGGTATAGTTATCGCGATTCTCTACATCTTTTAAGTTCTCTAAGTTACCTGCATAGGTTAACTTGTCTACGTTAATAATACGGATTTCATTATCATACTTTCTAAACATGTAATGAATGTAGTTTGAACCGATGAATCCGGCTCCACCTGTTACTAAATAAGTTCTCATGATTGTTCCTCCATTGTTTTCTTATTTTCACTTTTATTTTTGACCTTCACCTTATGCTCAGGCCCTTCATCTGCAGTCTTTGTTTTTATCTTCTTCACTTTGATGTCTTCTTTTTTTAAAGCTTTTTCTAGTTCATCAATTCGGTAATCTAAAATTGACACCTCTTGAATCAATCGTTTAATTCTACGATCCTGATTCGTAATCACAATAGTAAAAGTATACAATATTAAAAGCACAAAGCCAAATCCAAATAACATTAACATATTAATTGGCAATACAATCCCCAAAAAATCGGACATTTTTTCTATGGTTTGTGGGAATGCATCTACAATCAATAACAAAAAAGCCACTAGAAACCATACTAGTGCATACTTCAGTTCGATTACTCGTTTACGAACTTTATTTCCTATGTAGATAATCGCACATAGAGTAAGAACTGCAATTAGGATCTGAAGTCTCGCCATCATACATCCATTCCTCCATAATACTTATCTTCATAGTCGTTTTTTTTATATTTAGAATAGCCAACTCCCGCCATTATGCAGGCCAAAGTAACTTTAAACATATAATAAATCGAACGCTTTAAAGAAATGGAAGAAGTTCCTTCCTTACGTTCCTTCATTCGTACTGGTATCTCCTTTATGGTATAACCAAGTTCTAACAATGTAATTGCTGTCTCTGGTTCCGGATAGTCTTTTGGATATTCTTCTGCAAAAAAGTTTATTACATTTCTTCCTACCATTCGCATTCCACTTGTAGGATCTGTAATCACTTTTCCCGTAAAGCATAAAATTAAACAGCTAAACCAACGTATACCAATTCTTCGGAAAAAAGAGGATTGGAAACCTTGATTTTCTATAAATCTTGAGCCAATCAGCATGCTCATTTTTTCTTTTTCCATAATAGAAAGCATCTCTTCTAAAAAAGTAGCATCATGCTGGCCATCACCATCTACCTGAACAGCGTATTCGTATCCATATCGCTTTGCATATAAATATCCACACTGTACCGCTGCTCCAATTCCTGAGTTTAACGGCATATTGACCACATTGTATTTCATACGCTCACATAATCTCATGGTATCATCTTTTGAGCAGTCATTAATAATGACATAATCAAAAGAAGGAGCATTGGTTTTTATGTCTTCTACTGTTTTTATTATATTTCCAGCTTCATTATAGGCAGGTATAATCACAAGTGCCTTCATTATCGTTTCTCCTTCATGAAAACTTTTAGATATAAATCGCCTAAGTAAATCATGGCCTTGCGAACGGTTACACTAAACCTTATTTGCCACTCTTTCAAATTTAAATCCTTTGCATACTTTCTTACTAAGTTCTCATGTTCTTCTACATATGCATTTGCTCCCTCGCCTCCAAGTACTTCACTTGTATTTGAGGTCGGGCGAAGTCGAAAGAAATTTAATGGTTCATGTAGAATATAAATATTTCCTAAAAGTGCAATTGCAGTAAAAAAATCATAATCTATAATATAAGAAAAATTTCTATCAAAGCCTCCCACTTTTTCATATGCCTCTCTGCGAAACAAATTTGCTAAGGGAGCGCCTAAATAATCCCTGGTAAAAAAAGAAAATAGAACTGCTTTCCTTCCCTCTGTCACCTTAGATTTATGATATCTTTTGTACTGACCACCTAAATGACCATCTAGTCCAACAAATCTTGTATCTGAAGAAACCATCTGTACGGTTGGATATTGATCTAGTATTTCTACCTCTCTACGAACCAAATCGTCATCAATCAAATCATCTCCACAAAGAAGTCTTAAATATTCCCCATCACACAGAGAAAGGCAGTAATTCCAATTACCTGCCATTCCCAAATTCTCTTTATTCTGAAATATTTTTAATCGATTGTCGTTTCGCTCCCTAGCAAAGTTCCTTATCACCTCATAGGTGGCATCAGATGAATTATCATCTACTACGATTAACTCCAAATCTCTGTAGGTTTGATTGAGTACACATTCTAATGTTTCAACAATTGTGTCCTCATTATTATAGGCTGGTACACATACACTAACCTTTGGTTTCATTACATATCCTTTAAATATACATCTAGTGCATCTTCCCAATTTGCCATAGAAAATGCATCTGTTGTTAACTTCAACATTTTGTTTTCAAGAATAGAATACTTTGGACGATTTGCAGATGCAGGATTCATCTTTGCATATTCTTCTGAAGTCACATGATTTACCTTGGTAGATAAACCTTTTTTCTTAAAAATAGTTTCTGTAAAGTCTGCCCAGTTTGTATCTCCTTCACAGGTAGCATGATAAAGACCATAACTATCTGTTGGCTCTAAAAAGTGTATCATCTTTGCAAGTTCCACAGCACTTGTAGGAGATCCTTTTTGATCACAAACAACACTTACTTCATCATGGGTTTCTGCCAAACGAAGCATAGTCTTTACAAAGTTTTTTCCATCTCCATAAAGCCAGGCTGTTCTTAAAATAAAATACTTATCAGCAAACTCTTTTACAAAATTTTCTCCTGCTAACTTTGTACGTCCATATGCGCTAACAGGATTTGGAGCATCAAACTCAAGGTAAGGACGAGTTCCATTTCCTTCGAAAACATAATCTGTTGAAATATGAATAAGCTTAGCTCCTACTTCACTAGCTGCAATGGCTAAATTTCTAGGTCCAATGGCATTTGCCTTATAAGCTGCATCTTCGTTGGTTTCACATCCATCCACATTTGTAAATGCTGCACAGTTAATAATCACATCTGGCTGTTCTTTTTTTGCCATAGCCATAACTGCCTCAATATCAGAAATATCTAATACTGTGATTCCTTCACCTTCAATCATATCTGTTTTGATAAATGATACGGTATCTCCATATTCATTTTGAATTGCACGGCCTAACTGTCCGTTACATCCTGTTAACAATACTTTCTTCATCTTATACATACTCCTGTGATAATTTTACCAAGCGATT
>JAIKXK010000293.1 GCA_024684155.1 Lachnospiraceae bacterium
GAGAAATACAGGTGGAAAGTCAAAAAGATATAGGAACAAAGATGATTGTTTCTTTTATTTACCAAACTTAACAATTTCTTAATGAAAATCATATAAAACCTTAATGATAGAGATTTATGATGTCTCTATCATTTTTATTTGGAGGTGATTCTTATGGCAGCAAGTGAAAAAATACAAAAGATGGCAGAGGATATCACAGACTTTAATGTGGATCTGGCTGCAAAAACAGCTGAATTTAATTACAAGGGCGCAAAGAAAGGCTTTAAAAGAGCAGAAAAGGGTTTGAAAAAGCGGAAAGAGCCCATATGAGAACTGTAGAAAAAATACTCAAAAGAGTAGATGCTATAGATGAAGAGGAAGAGGGTGATGGTCATGAAGAAGAGTAAAAGATTAGCAGTTGTGTTATCAGCTTTATTATTATGTTGTTTTATGGCAACAGGATGCACGAAGGAAGAAGTAACTACTAGTTTAAATGGTGCATATACTGCAGGTACAAGTGCAGGAGCAACTACCTATACCTTTGGTGAGGAGAATACAGTTGCTTATGAGTACTCCGTAGGCGGACAGACCTTATATTCCGTAAATGGCACTTATGAAATTAATGAAGACGGTGATGTACTTACCATGGAGTTCCCGAAAGAATCCATTGCCGATGTTCCTGTTGGAATTGATGTGGATGGAGCTTTTGCTTTAGAAGTAGATGATGAAGGAGAGTACATTACATTAAATGGAGTGTTGTTTAGCAAAGGATAATGAGTGAATTATAAGAAAGAACTTAAGGCCAGGAAAGACAAATTGTCTTCTTGGCCTATTTTATTTTCTTAAAATAAATTAGGAAGAAAGTGATATTTCTACTTGCGTGTAACGCTTTAATATGGTAGAGTATTCCGAGTGAGGACAAGTGTATTTCACAGAAAGACAGATAATATGACTGAAGAAAATTCTTATTATGTATTAAAAGAGAAGGCCGTTCCGGAAGTGCTTTTAAAAGTAGTAGAAGCAAAACGGTTAATAGATTCAGGAAAATGCCACTCAGTAGCGGAGGCTACAGAAGCAGTTGGCATCAGTCGAAGTTCCTTTTATAAGTATAAGGAAGATATTTTCCCATTTCATGATAATGCCAAAGGAAAAACCATTAATATGGTAATTCAGTTAGATGATGAACCAGGACTTTTATCGGTAGTGTTAAAAACGGTTGCTGATTATGCGGCAAACATTTTAACCATCCACCAAAGTATTCCAATTAATGGGGTTGCATCATTGACCTTGAGTGTGGAAGTATTAGAAGAAACTGGAGATATCTCAAAGATGATTTCGAAAGTAGAAGGAATATCCGGTATTCACTATGTAAAAATTTTATCCAGGGAGTGACAAGCAGATGAAAGTAGCAGTTATGGGTTACGGAACAATTGGTTCCGGTGTAGTAGAAATTTTAAATGTTAATAAAGATGTGGTAGCAAAACGTGCTGGCGAACCTTTAGAAGTAAAAAAGATTCTTGACCTTCGCGATTTTGCTGGAGATCCAGTAGAAAAGTTAATCGTTCACGATTATATGGATATCGTAAATGATGACGAGATTTCTTTGGTAGTGGAAGCTATGGGTGGTGTTGAACCAGCTTATACTTTTGTAAAGGCAATGCTTGAGGCAGGAAAGCATGTTACTACTTCTAACAAGGCATTAGTTGCAGATAAAGGTGCGGAACTTATTCGTATCGCTAGAGAAAAGGGAGTAAACTTTATGTTTGAAGCTTCCGTAGGCGGTGGCATTCCAATTATTCGTCCCCTTCTTTCCTGTCTGACTGGTGATGTAATTGAAGAAATTACTGGTATTGTAAATGGTACTACAAACTATATGATGACAAAGATGACTACAGATGGCAGCGAGTATGAAGATGTGTTAAAGGAAGCTCAGGCTCTTGGTTACGCAGAAAAAGATCCTACTGCTGATGTAGAAGGATATGATGCATGTAGAAAGATTGCCATCCTTACTTCTTTGGTTTGTGGACAGCAGGTAGATTACAACGATATTCCTACGGAAGGAATTTCGCATATTACAGCTACTGATATTAAATATGCAAACAAGATGGGTAGAGCAATTAAGCTTTTGGCACGTTCCGAGAAGGTAGGAGAGACCTATTCAGCAAGAGTTGCTCCTTACTTACTTCCACAGGAGCATCCTCTATATAATGTAAATGATGTATTTAATGCAATCTTTGTTCATGGTAATATGCTTGGAGATGGAATGTTCTATGGATCAGGAGCCGGAAAACTTCCTACTGCAAGTGCAGTAGTTGGTGACTTGGTTGCTATGGCAAAGCATGTTGATAAAAATATTTTCCTTGAGTGGAAGGAAGAAAAGTTAGAACTTGCAAATCCTACTCAGCAAAGCTTCAAGTTTTTTGTACGTACAACTGCTTCACAAGAGGAAGTGGAAAAGGTATTCCATAAGGTAGAATTCGTAGATGCAGGTATTTCTGGCGAAGTTGGATTTATAACCTGCGAAATGACACAGAAAGCATATGATGATAAGTCACAGGAACTTTCTGATGTTGTTCAGATGATTCGTTTTGCATAAAATTTTTATAACCAGAAAAACAGGAGGAAACTATGTTAATCGTCAAGAAATTCGGCGGAAGCTCTGTTGCTAACAAGGAGCGCATCTTTAATGTTGCAAACCGTGTAGCAGAAGAGTACAGAAAAGGAAATCAGGTAGTGGTTGTTCTTTCCGCAATGGGAGATACTACCGATGAGCTTTTGGAAAAAGCATACGACATTAATCCAAACGCTCCGAAAAGAGAGATGGATATGCTACTTGCTTGTGGTGAGCAGACTTCAGTTGCTCTTATGGCTATGGCTCTTTCATCAATGGCAGTACCTGCTATCTCATTAAATGCATTCCAGGTTGCAATGCACACAACATCAAAGTATTCTAATGCTCGTTTTAAGAGAATTGATTCTGAAAGAATTACAAATGAATTAGAAGCTGGAAAGGTAGTTATTGTTACTGGATTCCAGGGAATTAATAAATATGATGATATTACCACTCTTGGTCGTGGTGGATCTGATACAACAGCAGTTGCTTTAGCAGCAGCACTTCGTGCAGACTCTTGTGAAATTTACACAGACGTAGAGGGCGTTTATACCGCAGACCCTCGTGTAGTTCCAAAGGCACGAAAGATGAAAGAAATTTCCTACGACGAAATGTTAGAACTTGCAACACTTGGTGCAAAAGTTCTTCACAATCGTTCCGTAGAATTAGCAAAGAAATATGGCGTACAGTTGGTGGTACGTTCAAGTTTAAATACCGCAGAAGGTACAACAGTAAAGGAGGTAGCATCAGTGGAAAGTATGCTCGTTAGCGGAGTTGCAGTAGATAAGGATGCAGCACGTATTGCTATTATT
>JAIKXK010000300.1 GCA_024684155.1 Lachnospiraceae bacterium
TACATTGCGAATTACAGAATCCAATCAGACAGAATTGATTGTGATTTTGTATGAAATCTATTTTTCCTATATAGACGATGCTGTGGAGTTGTTAGGGAAGATGAAAGATTCCCGAAATGAAAAAGATATTGAGGAGTATGGGAAAGAACTTCGTATGGCTTCCCAGGTACTTCGTCATTTGAAAGAAGCATTAAATTTTTCTTACGAAATATCAGGTAATCTGTTTGCACTTTATGATTTCTGTGAAAGAAGTATTGCAAAGGCAAGTTATTCCTTCTTAGAAGAAGATTTAGAAAATACGAAAAAAGTAATGGAACCCCTGTATGAAAGTTTTCAGGAAGTTGCAAAAAAAGATGCCTCTTTGCCAACGATGAAACATACCCAAAAGATTTCGGCAGGATATACCTATGGTCGGACAGACGTGACGGAATCTGTAGCAATTGAAAACAATCGAGGTTTTTTTGCTTAGAATTGAACAAACACGTATGAAAGTGTCGTCTTTAGAGATGGCACTTTTTTTGTGTAAAATCTACAATATTTAAATTAAAAAATTTTATAATTCATACGAAAATCTAAATTTGTCAAAAAATTGATTGAACAATTCAAAGTTGCAACTTATAATGTACCTAATCCAATTATAACAAATCTTTGAAAACCTATTGGTTTTCATTCCCCCAATTTTAACAATTGCATATGACAACAGGAGGAAATATGGAAGAATTTTCTGTATTAGTCTGTGATTTTGACGGGGCCTATGTTAGCGCTTTATCAGAGTATTTGGGTAGTCGAAAGCGACAGATTTCGGTTTCTGCATTTACGCAGATTGATTCTTTTTTAAACAGCCAGGGTCATTATAATCTGGCACTCTTGGAACAAAGGTTTTTGGAAAGCTATGAGTCACAGCATCCAGATATCGTAATAGATCGGGTGCTTTATCTTTCGGAAAATGTCGGTGAAGAGATCTCTTCATATGAAGTATTTTTCAAATTTCAAAATATGGCAAATCTAAAGGATATGATAGCAAAGATGCGACATGAAAATGAGCAGAACTATTGTGGAAATCATAGAGATTGTATAGGCATATACTCACCTGTTTATCACGACTTACGCTTGCCTTTTGCTCTTACTTTATCCCATATAATTGCTTGTGAAAAAAACGTACTATTTCTTGATTTGGAGAATTTTAGTATACTTCCGGATTTGATTTCTAATGAAAACTTAGAACGAGACTTTATAGACATTATCTATTTAATGGAATCTGAAGGAAGTGATTTTTCTTTGTCGAATCATATTTTTTTCTATGATGATATTGCTATGCTTCCACCACCGAAAAATCCAGAAAGTTTGTTTCATGTAAAAAATGAGTTGTGGAAAAGATTTATAGAGTTGACCTATCAACTGGGGTATTCCATTGTGATTTTATACGATCAGTTTATTCCAGGATTAGAGGAATTGTATAAGACAATGGATGAGTTGGTATTACTCGGGCGGGGAGAAGACTACTATAAGTACAGTTTCAATAGGTGTGTGAATTTTATTTTTCAACAGAATCCAATGTTAAAGATTCATAAGGTGATGTTAAATATGTCAGCCATGAATTTAAGTGATGGATCTTATCGGTTGAAAAATATAATGGAGGGTAATTTAAAGCAGTTTGTGTGGAATGAGTTTAAGGGAGCGCTTGCGTCTTCAAATTCTTAATAAGATGGACTTAACAAGGGAAATAGAGGATGGCGAAATTCGTCAAATGATTCGAGAAGAAATCATTCTTCTTAGTAGAGAACACTCTTTAACCTTAGAAGAACGTTTGAATTTGGAACAGGAAGTGTTTAATTCACTACGTAAATTAGATGTATTACAGGATCTTTTAGATGCTGAGGAGATATCTGAAATTATGATCAATGGTGCTGAGAATATTTACGTAGAGAAAAATGGAGTAATAGAGAAAAGCAAATTAAAGTTCTCATCAGAAGATAAATTATACGATGTGATTCAACAAATTGTATCTGTAAATAATCGAATGGTCAATGAAAGTAGTCCTATTGTGGACACGAAATTACCAGATGGAAGTCGCGTAAATGTGATATTGTCTCCTATTTCTTTGGAACATTCCACGGTAACCATTCGGAAATTCCCAAAAGATAAAATAACAATGAAGAAGTTAATCACCTTATCTTCCTTATCGGAAGAAATGGCGGATTTTTTCGAGCGCCTGGTAAAGGCAGGATATAACATTTTTATATCTGGTGGAACCTCTAGTGGAAAAACTACGTTCTTAAATGCTTTAACGGAATATATTCCAAAAAATGAGCGGGTGGTAACCATTGAGGATTCTGCAGAATTACAGGTGCAGGGTATTGATAATTTAGTTCGTTTAGAGTCAAGAAATGCTACTCTGGAAGGAAAACTTGAGGTGAAAATTCGTGATCTTGTAAGGGCAGCGCTTCGTATAAGACCTGATCGAATTATTGTGGGCGAGTGTCGTGGTGCGGAGGCTCTTGACATGTTACAAGCTATGAATACAGGACATGATGGAAGTCTGTCTACAGGCCATGGGAATTCATGTCGCGATATGATTGCTAGATTAGAGACCATGGTAATGATGGCGGACGACATATCACTGCCTATATCGGCCATTGATAAACAGATTGCTTCTGGATTAGATATTTTTGTTCATTTGGGAAAGGTTAATAAAAATCAAAGAAAGGTGCTTGAAGTATGTGAAGTGATGGGCTATGGAGATGGAGAAATACTTCTGCAACCTTTGTATCAATACGAATGTAGAGAAGGTAAAGATGTATGGAAGAGAGTAGGAACACTACGGCATACGGAAAAATTAGAGATATTTTTTACCGAAACTTCTACGGCTATGGATTTGGGGCAAAAGATTGGTTGATTGTAGTGGGCGTCGGTGTATTTGTAACGGGGCTTGTAGCGTATTTATTCTATGATTGTTTGATAGGTTTGTGTCTTGGAATCGTGATTGTTCCAGGAGTCTATTTATACTATTCAAATTACATTTCAAAGAGCCGAGAGGAACAATTAAAGAGAGAATTTCGAGAAGTCTTACTGTCTTTGTCGAATGGATTGTCTGCTGGAGTCTCTGTGGAATATTGTTTTTTGGAAGCGGAAAAAAATCTGGGAGAATTGTTTGGAGATACCAGTGTTTTGAAAAAGGATCTATTTTATTTAAACCAAAGAGTTCAAATGGGTACAGCAGTGGAAAAGGGATTCGCATGGATGGCTTCAAAGTGCAATTTAAAAGATATGAAAACTTTTTCTGAATTGTTTTTATATGCGAAACGAATGGGTGGAGATTACACGAAAAATATACGTCTTCTTGCTCTTCGTATGGATGAGAGAATAGGTATGAAAGAAGAATTAGAAACTCAAATGGCAGAAAAAATGCTAGAACTAAAAATTATGGCTGTGGTGCCAATTGGCATCCTGCTATATTTAAAGATTACATCCAGAGAGTTTCTAAGCCCTATGTATGGTAATTTAGCAGGCGTTCTAATAATGAGTGGTTGTTTGGCATTGTATTTTTTATCAATAGGAATTGGAATTTATGTTGTTAAAAAAACCTTGGAGGCCTGAATGACGAGAGAAAAAATAGTACGGTTTATGGTGATTTTTATCATCTTAGGAGGTATTTTACAGGGAGTCAGTTTTTATAAAAATAGAATTGGAATAAAGTCTATTTCTCGTCCCGGTGACGATGAAGAAATAGAAGTTACAATGGAGGTGGAAGGAGATGGTTACAAAGATGAAATAACGTTTCCCCTTAGTGGTAAAAGTCCGTCAGAGAAGGAAATTGAGAAATTATTACAGAGTGCAAAAAAAGAATGCTATGAAGAGTTTTTAGGTAACAATAAAGATTATGAAAGCATTAGCTCACAGGTTGTGTTAAAGGAGGAATACGGGGAAGGATTTGTTACAGCCCAGTGGGATTTTGAACCGGAAGATATTATTAAAAGAGATGGTTCTATAAACTATGATGCAATAGAGGAGGATACTTTAGTTACCTGTAATGTCACTTTTTTAGCCTACGATAAATCTCTTTTATATTCTTTCCCTGTCATGGTGAAAAAACCGAACATAAATACTACAGAGGGGTTTCATTATTTTCTGGAAAAGGCTTTAAAGGATGCAGATGAAAATAATAAGGAAAGGAAGGAAATTACATTACCAGAAAGTGTTGAAAAGGTTGGGTTAAAATGGAGGGAACCTGTTGCTTATACAGGACTTCAGATTTGTTTTATGGGATTATTTGGTGGTGTGATATTAATGGCTGCTCTAAAGTTTGATGACAGAAAAAAATTGGAAAAAGAAAGAAATAGTTATTTATTGGATTATCCAGATATTATTAGTGCTTTGGTACTATATGTTGGAGCAGGAATGAGTGTTCAAAATGCTTTTTTAAGAATTGGAACTTCTTATGAAAAAGAAAAGAAAAAGACGAAGAAAATAAGACCAGCTTATGAACGAATGCTAGAAATGAACCGAGGAATTCGGGATGGAAAAGATTTTCAAAAAATGCTAGAGGTGTTTGGAAGCGTATGTTGTGATCCAGCATATAAAAAATTAAGTCTTTTATTATCTCAAAACATAAGAAAAGGAAATGAATACTTATTAGAACAATTAGAAAAAGAAGAAAAAAATATTTATGGAGCACAGCAGCGAAGGATAAAAGCTGCCGGCGAGGTAGCATCTACAAAACTACTCATACCGCTTGGGGGACTTTTAATTATGGTAATGATTATTTTGGTAGTACCTGCCTTGGCTACCATTCAAATTTAGGAGGATGTAATATGTTGGAATTTTATAAATTAAAATGGAACCGGTATATGTGTTATGAGGATGGAATTGGGGTAGTGGAAGTGATTTTAATATTGGTGGTTTTAATATCCTTAGTACTTATTTTCAAATCAAATATAACAGATTTGGTAAATGATATTTTTAAAACCATTTCAACGAATGCTAAGAAAGTATGAGAAGTGGAAGCGTGTCTGTCTTTCTAGGAATGCTATTAGGTATGATCATGTCCTTATTTTTTTCCATGACTGAAGTGGTACGTTATAGTTGCCTGGAAACGGAGACAAAATCATTGACAACATCAGCAGTGCAATCAGCCTTTGGGGAATATAACCGACCTCTTTGGGATGAATATAAGTTATTGGCTATAGATACGGATTATGGCGGCGAGGCAAAAGGAACGAATTTATTAGAAGAGTCTGTCAGCTACTATGTAGAGGAGGATTTTTGCCCAGGGGAAAATGGAGTAGATTTTTTAAAGCTAGATACAACGGATTGCGCTGCTTGTAACACAATATATCTTACAGATGGAAATGGTGGAGGATTTATAAAAGAGGCCGCAAAGTGTGCCGAATTGGAACTGACTCAGGAAGTAATTAATCAGCTGGTGGATAAGTGCAGTGGCTGTAAAGATGCATCAGAAAATGAAATAGATATTGAGGAAATTCTTGGAAACACAAAGGAGAGCCTGGAGAAGACAGAAGAAAAAGAGGAGGAAGAATCCTTAGAAGAAACATCGGTAGAGTCACAGGAAGAATCCTTAGAAGAAACATCGGTAGAGTCACAGGAAGAAAAAAAGATATCTACAAATATTCAAAGACAAGTTTTGCCAAGACGAAAATATTTTGAGGGTGAGGTGAAAGACGAATCTAAAGGGATTATTGCATCTGTAATTGAGTTAGAGAATAAAGCAGTATTATCACAGGTGACAGAAGATATAAATTCGGTATCAGAAGAAGTTATCAAAAATGAGCAGCTGGTTTCAAAACGGCAATTACAACAGGGGACAGGACAACTTCCTGAAGTAAGTGTTACGGAACGCGCATTGTTTCAATACTATTTAACAAAATATTTTTCCTGTTATGGAGAAGACCTTCATGAAAATGGGATGAACTATGAAATGGAGTATATTCTGTGTGGATGTAGTTCAGATCGGGAGAATTTAACGAAAACAGTGGAGCGGTTACTTTTGCTTCGAGAGGTAGAAAATTTAGTTTCGCTAACTCAAGATAAAACAAAGGTGGCAGAGGTGAAGGCAGTTGCAGCAGCTGCTACAGCAGTTGTGTTACATCCGGAACTGGAAGAAATTGTGAGTTACGGGATTTTAGCTGCCTGGGCCTATGTGGAGAGTGTACTGGATGTAAGATTATTATTATCTGGAGGAAAAGTTTCCTTTTTGAAGACGCCTAAGGAGTGGACTTCAAATCTTAAAGAAATAGGTACATGTTTGGATACAACGAAAAAAGCGAAGGAATGTGAAAGTGGAATTACATATAAGGAGTATTTATTTGCGCTATATACATTAGAGTCACAAAAAAACATATCTTATCGAGCATTAGATGTGATGGAAGAAAACATACATGGGAAAGAAAACTATAGTCATGTGGCTATGGATCATTTTTTGGTGGAAGCAACCATTCGTCTAAATTTATGCGCAACTCCCTTATTTTTATCTTTTATTCCCCTGTATCAGGGAAATCTTTCTAACTATGAGTTTGTATCTGAAAAAAAGATGTCTTACTTATAAAAGGAAAGGAGGTGTATTGGGGTGTCTCTCAAGTATTCTCAAAAAAATCATAATTCAAATACTTCCTTAATACTATATAAGGAAAAAACAGCTGAAAACAAGCAAATGAATAAGCTCTTCTTGTCGAAATGTATCAAATTTCTAAATAAAGAGAGACACTCTTGTACACCTCCTTTCCATTCTAATGGTAGTTATACCGTAGAGGCAGCAGTCATATTACCTCTATTCTTGGTGTTTTCTATCACCATTTTATTTTGCATGAGAATACTATATACCCAATGGAAAATAGAACGAACTATGGAGAGGGTGGTAAACACAGCGGCATTAAGTAATACAGACCTTTCAGAAGAAGTGTTATATGGCCTCTTTTTTGCAGACGTTGCGCTAGAAGAGGTGCCCTTAGACTATATAGAAGGTGGACTATTAGGTCTTTCAGTATCTGATAGTGGTGTGGAAGATAACAAACTCTATTTACGAGTGAACTACAATATTTCTTATCCATTAAAACTATTAGGGACCAATGGTGTTCATATTTATCAGCAAAGATGCGCAAGAATATGGAATGGGTATGACCCAAATCAAAATAAGGAAGATGAAAGTTATGTGTATGTGGCTAAGTATGGCCAGGTTTATCATGAGTCAAGATATTGCAGCTATATTAATCCTTCGATTTCCTGCATTTCTAGAAGTGAAATAAAAAATGTAAGAAATGCAGATGGAGAAAGGTATAAAAAATGTCCATATTGTAAAGGGAGCGGCGAATATTGTTATATAACAACCTGGGGAGAGAGATATCACAGTGATCTTTCCTGTTCTGCCCTTAAGCGGACGGTGTACCGTATGAAAAAAAGTGAAGCAATGGAAAAGTATGATGCCTGCAGTAAGTGTGGACATTAGAAATGAGGAGGGAAAATGGAAACAGGATGTTTGATGGGACTTTTGTCATTACTTGCCATGGAGGATTTTCGTTCGAAGAAAATTCCGATGGTACCAGTCATTATTTGTGGGATTTTGGGTGTGATATTTCATATATTATTTCACACAAGAACCATATGGGATTTATTAGGTGGTTTTGCCATAGGATTTGTATTGTATTTTATTAGTATTTTTACCAAGGGTAAAATAGGAAAGGGAGATGGGTTTTTATTTATGGTAACAGGTGTATATCTAGGATTCTGGAATAATCTTTTTCTGTTATGGCTCTCTTGTGTTATGGCAGGATTAATTGGTATGGGAATTATTGTATTAAAACATAAGGGCAAAAACTATCAAATGCCTTTTGTCCCTTTTGTGTTACTTTCAAGTTTTTCGTTATTACTAATGCGAGGAGGCAGCTTTGTGTAATGAAAGAACAGGGAAGTTATACCGTGGAAGCAACGGCAATATTTGGAATAACAATAGGAATTATATTTGCCATGATTTTACTGGGGTTTTCGGTATATGAAGAAATAATAGAAAAGATTTCTTTGTATGAAGCTTCTGAGAATAATCCGGCGGATATATTTCGTCTAATAGACTTAGGAAAGGATGTATGGGAGGCGGTGAAGAAGTAGATGGATATATCATATAAAAGAAATCCCAATCAAAATTACATGATTATTGAGGGAGATGCTGTAACGATAGGATATGAAGAAAAAATGTTACAGGAAAATACCATTGATGTGTTATTGAGTTTTTATACCATGGAGATTAATGGATATTTACAGTTTTGGTATGACATTTCCGGGAAAAAATCTCTTCGGGATTTTTTTGATCAGGAGGGAGTCACAGAAGAAAACCTAAGATTGATTTTTCGATTGATTTCAGAAGCCTATATAAGGCTATCTGAGTATCTGATACGAGAAGAAGGAATCTATATGGATCCTGATACGGTGTTTCTGGAAAAACATAAGAATTGTTATGATGTGTTTTTGTGCTATTGTCCTTTAGATCACTGCGATTATTTAGAACAGCTACGAAATATTATGAAATATATTATTGCTGCGGTGGATCATAGACAGGCAGAAATAACTGAACTTTGTTATGAATTATTTGCTATCACAGAACAAAAGAGTTTTTCTTTAGCAGATATTCTTTTGCGACTAGAGGAAAATATAGAGGAACAAAAACCTGAAATCTTAAAAGAAGATATTCTAAATGCTGCAAATGAGGTGGGAGAAGACTTCTTTTATGAAGAAATGGAAGAGGAAATGGAGCGTGAAAAAGGGGGATTTTTACATGCTGTTTTTTCAAAATTAAAAAAATGGAGAGAAAAATTTTTTCATAAAAAAGAGGAGCTGTTTCCTTTGGATGATGAATTACAGGATTTGGAATTTGATGAGGAAGTAGTATCCACAGAAACTATACTACTTGCAGAAAATCCTAACTTCTGCTGTGGAAAACTTATGTATGAGAGTGGCGGAAATGGGGATAAGGACTATATTATTTCTC
>JAIKXK010000302.1 GCA_024684155.1 Lachnospiraceae bacterium
TCACGAAGTACCTCATGCTTGATTTTAATCACACCTTCATCAGCGTACATAAATTTTCCTCCATTCTTTTCACACCATACATACTTTACACTACATACTTTGTTTCATTTTGATTTTCATATCATACATTCTCTTGTCAGCAAGTCGGTAAACACCTTCCGCATCACCATCAGCAACTTCCCCACTGCTGGCAACACCATATGCCGCGCTGACATCAAACGGCAATTCTTTCGAAGCATCTCTATTGACTCGTGTGAGTTTCAATAAGCTATGTTCGATTCCGTTTCGATCACCTTCTTTTCCGATGATACAAAACTCGTCTCCTCCAATACGTACTAAGTCCACCTCATCTTTGAATACATCCTTCAAATTATTTGCAAAGGTGGTCAAAAGTAAATCTCCCTGACTATGACCATAGGTATCATTAATCACTTTTAGACCATTTAAGTCCATGTTTACTATCACATAGTCTTGTTCGCCATCTGTAAGTTCGTCTAAAAGTTCTATATATTTTGCTCGATTATATAACCCCGTTAATCGATCATGATAGGCTAACTGTGTCAAAGTCTTTCGGTTTTCTTCTTCTAATATATTGTTATATACAAAGAAAAGATAACTCATTAACAATAGCACTATAAATATCAATGCCCCAATCGGGAGAATTGACTTTGATAAATTCTGGTCATTTGTCATGAGATATTTTTGCACGACAAATCGAATTAAGTCCACAACACCTGTGGCAAATAAGGCCACAAATCCAATATTTAAAACCCGATCCGATGCATCCATATCTTTTAAAGGTTTTCTCGCTGCTATTATTATTATAATCAGAGAGATTACCATAATAACATGAAATGTCCCTAATGCACCACAATAATGTATTGTGTTCGTAAAATGGAACAAAGATGCCACGATGGCAAAGATGACTAACATAATTACCGCCAACCATAAAAGCAGTCGTTTCCAATATTCGCTATCTTTTCGAAGGGTGTACATTTGAATGAGTAGTGGAATCATGGCAAGATACAAGGAAATATATTCCATAGTAGTATTCAACTGCAAATCCATGCTAAAAATCTGCAATGTCTTTGACGTAGCCAAAGACCATATTCCAATCAAAAAGGAGAAGGCCCCGATCCAGATTAATCTTTGCATTTGTTTTTGAATGAAAATTCCAAACAGTGAATTTATCATTAATAATATTCCAAGTACCACTAAGAACAAACTAACAAACAACAATACAATATGTTGTCTTGCAAAGGATGCTATCAAAGACTGTGTCGGTATGATTTCAATGGCCGGTATACTGGAAAATGCTCTATCTTCCCTGGAACAAATTACAATCTTTATGGTCTTCCCTGCCGAATTATCCGGCAATGCAATAAAGTGATATCCACTACCTACCATTTCACCGGCCTGATATTCGGCTTCCCCATACTCATAAATCAATACATCATCTAAATATACTTCTACCGTAGATAAATATACTAATAGGGAAATGGATACTCGATCATTATTGGTTTTTGGAATGACATTTTGAAGTAAAATGACATCTCCTTCACTCATAATGTGTGGGAACTCATACTCACTTAGTTTTACCCCTGTAGATTTTGTTTCATCCTGTGTCACTGTCCAGTTTTCATCAAAAGATGTTACATCATTTCTTTCACGATTAAATCGGAAATAAAGTATCACGCAGATTACAACGATAATCACAGTTACTTCCACTGCAATTCTTATGAAATTGTATTGGCGATTGGATAATTTCATTTATTTACCCTCTATTTCCTTTTGTTTTTCGTTTCATTTCATACATTCGCTCATCAGCCAGTCTGAAAATCTGCTCTGCTTCCGGTTCAAACACCTCACTACTTAAAGCAATTCCATAGGAAGCATCAATATGAAGACCTGTCTCTTCTGAAATAATTTCTATATTTTTTCTGTATTCTTCCATCAAGGTTTCACTATCAGGAAGTTCATCTTTTTCAATAATAGTAAGGAACTCGTCGCCACCCATTCGCATATTTTTTCCATAGGGAGAAAAGGTTAATTCTAACACCTTTGCAAATCCCGTAATTAACAGATCTCCTTTAACATGGCCTTGTTCATCATTTGTTTTCTTCAAACCATTTAAATCAAAATCAATCATCATATATTTGTGACGGTTTTCATTTAGTTTTTCAAATATTTTCTCACTCATGGTACGATTATAGAGTCCCGTTAAAGAATCTTTATAGGCTAATGCAGTAAGAGCCTCTTCCTGAGCCTTTGAAAGAACCATATCGTATAAATGGAACAAGTAACTAATCAGCATGGCTGAAACAAAAGCAAGTAACGCCAAGGGGAAAGAAATCTCTGCCGTACGTGTTTTTTCCCGTACCAAAAAGTTTCCATAAATATAATCAATAATCTTCCAAAAGCCATACAATGCCATCATACAAAGAGCAAAATGAAATGTACTTTCACTTCGTGACATATTCTTTGTAGATTTCACTCCAATGAACAACATGCCTATGCAATCCACTAAAGCAATACCATAGAAAACAATAATAAATTGTGAATAATGAAGAATATCCGTAAAATGCAAAATTGCTGCTATAACGTCATAACAAAGTGTAATCAAAAGAAGTATACGTACTGCTAGTTTTTCATTACGGCTTCGATTTTCTCTCACCTTAATGTCATATCCTAGTAGTGGTAAAAAAGTAAGTTCCAGTAAGAAATATTCCATGGAAGAATTTGATGTCAGGGATACATCAAATAATTGCAGAACTTTTTGGGAACACATGCTCCAAAAGCCAGAACAAAGAGCAAAACTTCCCACTAAAAACAGTCGAAAATAATCTGTATTGAGATAGGTATAAAAAATACTAATGGTAGTTAATACAAATCCAAGAATAAAGATGAACGCACTAACAAAGATTCCTACTGCATTCTCGTCAACAAAGGTTGTATATGCCACATTGGAAGTCGTAAGTGCTACCTCTGGCAAGCCGGTAATAGCTCCATTTTCCACGCCAACAATTCGAATATGTACCTCATCTGCTAAGACATCGCTGGGAATTTGAATAAAGTGATATCCCATACCTATAAATCCATTAGGATTTCCTTCTTCTAATCCGGAATAATACAAAAGCTCACCATCAAGATTTACCTCAATGTAAGATAATCTCGTATAAACTCTCATGGTCATCCCATGCAGCATATCATCAGAAAGATGGTAGTACATATTAATTTCATGAACATTTTTCACATCTCTTGGAAATGTAAAAGTAGAAAGATCAACATTTTCATATTCTTTATCATCTACAATAACATCCCATCCCTCTGAAACGTCAAAAACATCCCCTTCACCTCTTGCATTTATAAACACATAAACGAAAGCGGTCAAAAGGGATGCTATAATCAAAACCTCTAATACCGGTATAAATATTTTTAATGTTTTGCCCCTAGCTGTCATTGCTTATATACCCCTCATTTCCTAAAGCAATAGTTAAAAATATTATATCAGTTTAAATTCAGACAAACAAGTACACACATGCCTATAAAAACAATGGTGTGGATAAGTAACGGTCTCCTGAATCTGGTAATAAAACCACAATATTTTTTCCCTTATTCTCTTGTCGCTTTGCCAGAATTACACCAGCTTTTAATGCCGCACCGGAAGAAATACCAACTAAAATCCCTTCGTTCTTTGCAAAGGCTTTTCCCTCTATGTAAGAATCCTCATTCTCTATGGTAATGACTTCGTCATATATTTCTGTATTTAAAATTTCTGGAACAAATCCAGCACCGATTCCCTGGATTTCATGAGCACCACCTTTACCTGTGGTAAGTACCGGTGAGGTTGCCGGTTCCATAGCTACAATTTTTATATTGGGATTTTTTTCTTTTAAATACTCTGCCACACCTGTTAGAGTTCCGCCGGTTCCTACTCCTGCCACAAAAATATCAACCTTTCCATCTGTCTGTTCCCATATTTCCGGGCCAGTGGTTGCTTTATGGGCTGCCGGATTCGCAGGGTTAGTAAACTGTCCTAAAATTACAGAGCCTGGCGTATTTTTTTGTAACTCTTCTGCTTTTTCAATGGCACCGGCCATTCCCTTTGCACCATCCGTTAAAACAAGCTCTGCACCATAGGCCTTAAGCAAGG
>JAIKXK010000342.1 GCA_024684155.1 Lachnospiraceae bacterium
AAAGGCATCTGAAAAACTATTTGTTACCTATCATAGATTAGATTCCTCTGGAGCCTCTGCCAGAAAATCATATATTGTATCGGTACTAGAGGGGTTATTTTCTTCATTGAAGGCTAAGGATGCCAAGATTCTAATGGAGAAAATGGACTATATTTCTACCTATGAGGAATGCAAAAATCGATTTGTAGAATTATGTCATGAACTGAAAGTAAGAGGCGTATTAGAAGAGGATAAATTAAAAATTTTCCATAGTCTTTTATCCTATATGGAACAATACCATAAAGAGGATTTATCCATGTTACTAGAAGGAATCTTTTTTACCTTTGAGAATGATGCAATATCACAGGCTTCAGCTCGAGTACTAAATGGCAGAGAAGAATTTCGTGTCAGTGCGTCTAAATTAGAAAAATATGCAGAATGTGCTTATCGTTATTTCTTACAGTATGGACTCCGTCTTCGTGAAAGGAGAGAGCATGCCTTTGAATCATATGATATAGGAAATATTTATCACGAAGCGCTAAATCGTTTTTCTTCTTTGATTCGTAAGGACGATAAAAACTGGGCTGGTATAACAGAGGATGAGGCAAAGGCATATTTAAGAGTTGCAATTAAAGAAACTCTTGAGACCATAGAAAAGACAGAAGTTTACGAAAAAGAACGTGAAAAATATATTATTCACCGTATTGAAGAGACACTTAAGCGTACTGTATGGGCTATTATGCATCAGGTACGACAGGGAAAATATGAGCCTAAGTATTTTGAAGTTGAGATTCAGGAATTAAACAATGGTCAGGCGTTGTCTCACGAATTAAAAGATCATAGTCATCTTCGTTTAGATGGAGTGGTAGACCGTCTTGATACGTATCAGAATGAAGATCGTGTTTACGTAAAAATATTGGATTATAAATCTGGGAAAAAAGAATTAGATTATGTCCAGCTATACTATGGATTACAGATTCAGCTTGTGTATTATATGGGGGCTTGCGTAGAAGGATTGCAGACGAAGATGAATGATAAAGAAGTATTACCAGGAGCCATGCTTTATTATCACTTAGATAATCCTTTTGTGGAAGTGAAAAAAGAAGCAGAAATTGAGGATAGCCTTTTAAAAGAGCTTCGCCCTACAGGCTGTATTAATGATAAAGAGGAATCTTTAGAGGCCATAGATAAGGAATTGTTATCTGAGGATGGAAAAGATTCCTTGGTATGTCATATTCGTACCAAAAAGAATAGGGCAGGTTTACATGCAAATTCTCAAACCCTTTCACAAGCTGAGTTTGAAGGATTGATTTCCTTTGTAAAAGATAAGGTAGTAGAAACTGGAGAAAAAATCTTAGATGGAGATATTTCTGTGTCTCCATACAAATATAAGGATAGGTCTGGATGCGACTATTGTCCATATCATGGTATTTGCGGTTTTGAAGCAGGATTAGAGGGATATAATTATAACAAACTTGATTCTACCATTACCAAGGACAATGTTTTAGAGAAGATGATAAAAGAAACCAGGGAGGATGAAAATAATGAGTGAATTTACAAAAGAACAACAACAGGTAATTGATGTTCGTAATCGTGATGTCCTGGTTTCTGCTGCAGCAGGAAGTGGTAAGACCACTGTTTTGGTAGAGCGCATTATTGGTAAGATTACAGACAAAGAACATCCGATAGATATTGATCATATTCTGGTAGTTACTTTTACAAAAGCTGCCGCAAAGGAAATGAGAGAAAAGATTCGTAATGCCATAGAGAAAAAATCTATGGAAGATAAAAAGAATTCTCATTTAAAAAAACAGGCATCATTTGTATTTCATTCTCAAATAACAACCATTGACAGTTTCTGTAATTACATCGTAAAGAACTATTTTTATACCATTGGAGTAGAACCTGATTTTCGTATTCTAGATGCTGGGGAGTATAAATTAATAGAGGGTGAAATTATAGATGAATTATTAGAAGAAAACTATAAAAACAATCCTTTGTTCCAGAGTTTTTCTGACACCTACTCGAAAAAGAATTCTGATGATGAAATTTGTAATATGATTCTTTCACTTGCGAAGGAAGCTATGACAAATCCCTGGCCTATGGAATGGTTAGATGAGGTAGTAGTTCCTTATGAGATAGCTTCAGCAGAAGCTTTAGAAGAAACGGAAATGATGAAACAGACAGTGGAGGATGCTACAAAAAAGATTCTTTCTTACAGGGAAAGATTAGAGCCTTTATATCAGGAACATATAAGTAGTAATATAGAAACTTCCTATGGTGCAACACTTTTATCAGATTATGAACTATTAAGTTCTTTTTCTAATGCATCCTCTTACAGTGAGCTATATGATCTGTTTCAAAATCTTACATTTGCTGATCTACGTGGAAAGAAAAAAGACGATGATTTGGAGTTTAAACAGGAGTTTAAATCTCTTCGTGATGAATATAAGAAAGTTATAAAGGACAAACTACGTCCTTGCTTTGATACGGATGTAACAGGAATATATCAATCCATTCAAAATCAAAAGCCTTATGTGGAATTACTAAGTTCTTTGGCAAAACAGTTTATTGAAAAAAGATATTGTCGATTGGAAAAAATGAATGCCTGGGATTTTAATGATATTGAACATTTTGCCCTAGAAGTTCTTATAGATAAAGAAACAAAAGAACCCAGGGAAGCAGCAATGGAATTACAGGAACTCTATGATGAAATTATGGTAGATGAGTACCAGGATTCAAATTACCTTCAGGAAGAAATTCTTCGTACTATTACAAAAGAATCTCTTGGACGTCATAATTATTTTATGGTAGGTGATATTAAACAAAGTATCTATCGATTTCGTCAGGCACGACCTGAAATATTTGGGGCAAAATATGATACCTTTACAAAAGAAGAATCACAACAGCAAAAGATAGAACTTGATAAGAATTTTCGTAGTAGAAAACAGATTCTTGAAACTACCAATGACATCTTTATGGAACTAATGGATAAAAGCGTTGGAAATGTTTCCTATGATGAAAGTGTGTCTTTAAAACCAGGAGCAAAGTATCCAGATGAAGATAATTCCATGTTTCAAACAGAGATTATGATTGGCATTAAGGATAAAGAAGAAATGTTAAATCATGATATTGAGGATAAGTCAGAACTTGAATCGGTGATGATTGCAAATCGGATTGAAGCATTAATGAAAGATTTTTTAGTCTATGACAGATCGAGTGATACACAACGAAGAATCAAGTATTCGGATATTGTAATTTTACTTAGAAGTCATACCAACGAACAAGCCTTTGTAGATGTATTAAATAGTAGGGGGATTCCTGCTTATGCAGAAAAAACAAAAGGTTATTTTAATTCTACAGAAGTCCAGGCGGTTATGGCATTTTTGAAGGTATTAGATAATCCCAGACAAGATATTCCACTTACAACAGTTATGCATTCTCCAATGTTTGGATTTACCAATGAAGAACTTGCTAAAATACGTGTGGAATATCCAAAGGATAGCTTCTATAAGGCTGTGTTTTCTTATGCCATCGATCATGAAGAAAATCAAAAGATACAAAAATTCTTATCAACATTAGAAGAGCTAAGAGAGATGGTGGAGGATACACCAATTCATATGCTCTTGCAAGAAATCTATAGTAGAACAAATTATTTATCTTATGTATATTCTTTGCCTTCAGGAGAATTACGTCGAGGAAATTTATATAAGCTAATAGACCTTGCGATTAACTATGAAAATACGTCCTTTAAAGGACTATTTCGTTTTTGTAACTATATTGATAAATTACAAAAATATGAATCCGAAATGGGAGAAGTAGATTTATTAGGAGAAGATGATGATGTGGTTCGAGTGATGACCATTCATCATAGTAAGGGCTTAGAATTTCCAGTGGTATTTTTAGCAGAGGTTTCAAAGGAGTTTAACAAGAGGGATTTAATGGGATCTATGATTATTCATAGCCATGCAGGAATTGCTCTAGATGAAATTTCGGTAGAAAAGCGCACCAAAAAAACTCCTCTAATGAAGCGGTATATAAAAAATCGTATTCTTGAAGATTCCTATGGAGAAGAAATGAGAATACTTTATGTTGCCATGACCAGAGCAAAAGAAAAACTTATTATTACAGGAACCTATGAAGAAGATAAAATTCCCGAAGTACTCGAGGGAGAGATTACGAATCATTTTCGATTAAATAGTAAAGGCTATGGGGATTGGATGTTGCCTATTTTACAAAAATATAAGGAAAAATATCCGATTACTCTTTACAACGCAAAGGATCTTGTTACGCAAGAAGTAGAAGATCAACTTTCAAAAGAAACATTAAAAGCGGATTTGGATAGGATTGGTCAGTTGGCAGATTCAGATTCAGTAGAAAAATTATCACAGCAGATAAATCGAATTTATGAGCACATTACTTTATTTGACTTTAAAGGAAAATATTCCGTATCTGAATTAAAGCATAGAGCAATGGATTTAAAGGAAGAAGAGGAATCAGTGGAAGTATTTCAGGCTGTAGAACAAAAGGAAACTACAGAGCCTAATATGGGCGCCCTAAAGGGTACTGCCATGCATCGGTTTATGGAGTGCTTTGATTTTACGAAGCTAGAAGAGAATGGAATACTAGAAAAGGAATTAAAACGGATTCAAGAAAAAAAATTAATGAAAGAAGATGAGATTTTATTATTAGACAAAAAGAAATTGGAAGTCTTTTTAGAATCTAATCTTGCCAGGGAAATGTCAAATGCAGCAAAGAAGGATTCCTTGTTAAAAGAGCAGCCCTTTGTTATGGGGGATACACCAAAAGCTTTGCTATCTAATTTATATGAGGATAAAGAATTCCCGGAAGGAGAAGATGTTCCCCTTGTATTAATTCAGGGAATTATTGATGCTTTCTATATTACAGAAGAAGGATTAGTACTGGTGGATTATAAAACCGATAGAGTTTCCTCCGGTGAAGAATTAATTGATCGCTATAGAGAGCAAATGGATTTATATCAAAAAGCTATGGAACAATCCTACCATAGAAAGGTAATAAAAAAAGTACTCTATTCTTTCTCTTTAGGTAAAGAAGTGGTATTATAAACGTTGCGAATTTAAAGAAGGAGAATGCAGTATGTATGATGATATTTGTGTAGAAACATTTTTAAAGGATCAATTACAATTATTTCCAGAAATTGTAGCAGAAACAGAAGAAGAGGCATTGTATTTTTTAGAAGATGTTTGTGCAGTAGTTTGTGATACCAAAAAAGACGTACTTCGTTATATGAAAGATATGTTGGATGTAGAGGGAATGACTTCAGAGGAAATACTTTCTTGCGAAGAAGTATTTCATTTGCCAGATGGAAGATTTTTGATTGTAGAGGGATAAGATGAAAAAGAAAATATTAACCATAGTTGCACTTGTTTTTGTACTAGTTTCTTTTTCAGGATGTACCATTGGAGATCATCAGGTTTATTTTACTGGCGGAACAGGATTTACAAATGTGTTTCGGATTGGTGATGAAAAATGTTCTAAAAAAGAAGCGATGTTATATTTAGTGACATATAAAAATTTGTATGGAACTGTAGGCGAAACATCTTTATGGAGTGATGGTTTTGAAACAGGAACTATAGAAGAGTCAATTAAGTCAGGCGTGATTGCACATTTAACCAGAGTGTATTCATTAAATATTTATGCCAAAGAAAATGGAATAGCTCTTACAGAAAATGAAAATCTTTTGGTTGAAAAGGCAGCCAATGATTTTTATGAGGGATTAAGTAAAGAAGATAAAAAATCACTTCGGGTTTCGGAATCTGACATTGAAAAAATGTATCAAAAATATGCTCTTGCGGAAAAGGTTTATTTTCAATTGATGGACCAAGTAGATGAAGAAGTATCAGAAGATGAAGCACGAATTATGGATGCCTATGTTTTGTTTACTACCAGCGAGGATAATGCTAAAAAAATTAGTGCTGCATTAAAAGATGGTGGTTCTTTTGAAACTCTCCTTGGAACTTATGGAGAGGGAGATAAGACGTTACAGTCTATTGGACGTGGTACTTATGATGAGGCAGTGGAAGAGGTAATCTTTCAGTTAGATGATGAAGAAGTTTCAGATTGCATTACTACCGAAGAGGGATATTATTTTATAGAATGCATAGATAAATATAACGAAGAACTTTCTGAAACAAATAAAGCAAATGTAATTGCTAAAAGAAAAGAGCAAGT
>JAIKXK010000406.1 GCA_024684155.1 Lachnospiraceae bacterium
CCGTCCTTTTGTAACAGAGGATGAGAATATTCGTAGCAAATATCGATGTACTCTGGGAAGAGAAACCGCTATCCAGAAAATGGAGTGGACGAAAGATGGATGGCTTCGAATGGCGGATGGAGAAAAGATGGCAAAGTTATATGTGGAGGAGTCGTCTTTGCCACAGCATCCATTTCAGGCACCAGTCATAAGGGATGATTTTAACGGAGAGAAACTTTTAAATTTTTATTATAGTCCTCGAATTAGTGCCAAAAGATTCTGCGATTTAAAAAGCCGAAAAGGCTGGCTTCGAATCCATGGTCAGGAGGCTTTGACATCTTTAAATAAAGTCAGTTTATTATGTCGAAAATTAACCTCTGTAAACGCATCTTTTACAACGAAAATGGAATTTAAACCGAAAAGTTTTCAACAGAGTGCTGGGGTTGTAATTTATTACGACAATATGAATTACACCTATTTACGAAAGTATTATAGTGAATCTTTAGGAGGAGCAGCACTTTCCTTACAACAGATGGAAAATGGTCAGCGGAAGCAGTGGTTAGATGAACGGGTATTATTGGAAACTGAGGATGCCATATATTTAAAAATTGAAATTTGTGGTAGAGAATGTCGATTTTTCTGGAGTATGGATAATAAGAGTTGGAAAAAGATGGGGCCTGTCATTGATACTTCAATGTATTCGGATGAATATTGTAAATATGGGGAGTTTACCGGAACGATGGTAGGCGTCTGCTGCCTGGATCGAATGAGTCATAAAGAATATGCAGATTTTGATTTTATAGAGTATAAGGAATTAGATTAGGAGAAGGTAAATGAAAGAATTAATGTTTGGCGTGGCCTATTATCCAGAGTATGAGCATGAGTATCGTACGGATGTGGATTTTCAAATGATGAAAAAAGCAGGGATGAATGTCATACGTGTGGCAGAATCTACCTGGAGTACCTGGGAAAAACAGGAAGGAGAATATGATTTTTCTATTCTTACAGATACCTTAAATAAAGCAGAAGAATATGGACTTAAGGTAATTATAGGAACCCCTACCTATGCAGTACCCTCATGGCTGGTAAAAAAAGATCCTGATGTTTTAGCAACTACGAAAAATGGAAGGGGCCTTTATGGTGCTCGTCAGATTATGGATATTGTAAATCCAACCTATTTAGAGGCAGCAGAAAAACTGATACGTAAATTAATGGAGGTAGTACAAGGGTATTCGTGTGTTATAGGATTTCAAATTGACAATGAAACAAAGCATTATGATACAGCAGGAAAGCTGGTACAGTCATTATTTAAAGATTATCTTATTGAAAAATTTGAAACGGTGGAGAAATTAAATGATGTTTTTGGATTTGCTTATTGGAGTAATTCCATAGGATCATGGGAGGATTTGCCAGATGTAAGAGGAACAATTAATGGATCCTTTGCAGCAGAGTTTGAAAGGTTTCAACGCCATCTGGCTGCGGAGTTTTTACTTTGGCAAAGAAAAATTGTTGATGAATATCGAAGAGAGGATCAATTTGTAACTCATAACCTGGATTTTTATTGGAATCAGGATGAGCTGGCTCCTTTTGGTCATTCCTATGGGGTTCAGCCAGGAATCAATCATTACGAAGCGTCAAAAGCCATTACCTTGTTGGGATGTGATATTTATCATCCCACCCAGGACGATTTGACAGGATCAGAAATTGCTTATGATGGAGACAGTATACGTTCCTTAAAAAATGAACAATATATGGTGTTGGAAACGCAGGCTCAGGCATTTCGCTATTGGACGCCTTATCCTGGTCAGCTTCGCCAGCAGGCTTTCTCCCACCTGGCCAGCGGCGCCTGTGGAGTGGAGTACTGGCATTGGCATAGTATTCATAATAGTTTTGAAACCTTTTGGAAGGGTATTCTTAGTCATGATATGGAAGAAAATGAAGTCTATAGAGAATCGACTACAATTGGAGCAGATTTTCAAACATTATCTCCTTATCTTTTGGGTGCTAAAAAGGAAAATAAGGTTGCTCTTGTAGTGGATAATCTTAGTCAAACAGCATTAAAATACTTTCCCATTGGGGACGAAGAAAATCTTCCTGGTGCAGAAAGTCTAAGTTATAACCAGGTGGTGCGTCTATACTACGATGCTCTATATGAGCAGAATATAGAGTGTGATGTAATCGATGTAATGGCCTTAAAAGATCGAATTTTCAATTATAAAATGATTGTAACTCCGGTTTTATACTGCGCATCAGATGAGACCATTTCCCTTTTAAAATCTTTTGTAGAACAGGGTGGTGTATTAGTTTCCACATTTAAATCGTTTTTTACAGATGAATTAGTACAGGTCCGGGCAAAAAGACAACCCTATGGGTTAACAGATGTATTTGGTATGTATTATCAGCAGTTTACCCGACCTGGAAAAACAAAGTTATTAGGAAAAGAAGTATCAGTTTGGCAGGAGTTATTAATTCCAGATTCATCGACAAAAACCATTCCTTATGAACACAAATATTGGAGAAAATATGCTGGGATAACCTCACATAAATACAAAGCAGGATACGGAATATACATTGGATGTCACTGTGATAAATCCATAGTAAAAGAACAGTTAAAAAAGGCTTGTGATAAAGCTGGCATTCAACAGGTCAACGAAGCGTTTCCAATTATTATTCGAAGCCTTATAACAGCAAAGAAAGAAACAATTCATTTCCTATTTAATTATAGTGAAGAGGAAAATAAACTTTTTTGTCCTTATGAAAGAGTAACAGATCTTCTGACTGGAAATGTTTATAGAAAACAAGAGATAATATCTTTAAAAGATTGGGATACTTTCATTTTATTAGAAGAGTAAGAAAAGATATTCTTTAGAATAATCTATGCTATTTTTTCTTATGAATTTGGTATAGAATGGTAGGAAAGATTACTCTAAGGAGGCAGTGCCATGTACCGAGAACTATCAAATTTATTAATGTATGGAAGTTTAGATGAAGATAGTATTCTATATAAAGTTGGAGAAATCACCCGGGAATATGAAGCAGGAAATTATGATGAAACGGATTTAAAAAGAAAGATTAAAGAGCAGTTAAAAAGACTCTTAGCCCTTGCTACAGAGTATGGTTTTGATAAAAATCTTTGGCATAATTACATTGCTTTTTTTGTTATGACAAATGAGAATCCTTTTTCTCTTACCTGTGAAAAGAATAAGATTACCAAAGGTACAGTAACTCAAATCGTACAGGAGGATTTTTCTACTATTCGAAGAATCTTTTTCTATGATTTTAGTGAGATGGAAAAGGATTTAGGTATCAACAGTTTTTCTTTGATTTCTAATTACCAGGCTGTAGAAAAAAATAAAAGCATCTATAACTGGAATGTTAGCAACAAAGTGCAGAAGCTTTCCATAGAACTAGAAGAAGCAGAAGATGACAAGGAATTCTATGAGAGAATTATAGAATTTTACAGTGCCTATGGCGTGGGATTATTTGGCTTAAATAAGGCCTTTCGTATTGAGGAAAATCCTCTTGGAGGAATTTCCTTTAATGCCATTAACAACATGGATCAGGTGGTATTAGATGATTTGGTAGGTTATGAGCTGCAAAAGAAGGCTTTGGTAGAAAATACAGAAGCCTTTGTGAAAGGCTGTAAGGCCAACAATGTATTACTTTACGGGGATAGCGGTACAGGTAAGTCTACAAGTATTAAAGCCATTGTAAACCAGTACTATGACAGCGGCCTACGTATGATCGAAATATATAAACATCAGTTTAAACATTTAGCTTCTATTATTTCTACCATTAAGAATCGAAACTATAAATTTATTATTTATATGGATGATTTGTCTTTCGAAGAAAATGAGATTGAATACAAATTCTTAAAGGCTGTAATCGAAGGTGGCGTGGAAACAAAGCCAGATAATATTTTAATTTATGCAACTTCTAATCGAAGACATTTGATTAAAGAAAGCTGGAATGATAAAGATGATCATACCAATCAGGATGATATTCACCATTCCGATACCGTGGAAGAAAAATTATCTTTGGTACATCGCTTTGGTGTTACTATTGGTTACTCAAAGCCAATGCCAAAAGAGTACTTTAACATTGTACTTACCCTTGCAAAAAGAGCAGGCATCGAAATGGATGAAGAGGAATTAAAACTAGAGGCCAATCGCTGGGAAATGTCTCATGGAGGAATTTCTGGAAGAACGGCGCAACAGTTTATTAATCATCTTATGTACCAGCAAAGTAAATAGTTTAATGTAAGAGCCCTTTGGGGCTCTTATTTTTTGGTAGCATTCATTACGGAAATTTTGTATGATGAGTTTGTGAGAGATTGTGATAAATGTTATATGAATTTACAGGAAAATGGTTTGTGGATTGAGAGGAGCATTTCATGAAAAAGAGAATAATGATTGCACTTATGATGGGACTAATCGTTATGGTGACCGGATGCAGCAAAGATGCTGAAACTACTAGTGATACGACAGATAATACAGAAGTAGTAGAAACAGAAGATGAGAGTACTTCCGAAGAAATAAATGAAGCTACGGATGCGTCAGCAGAAACAGAAGTGACTTCTGAAGAGGAAGAAGCTGCCTGGATGGACTATTCAAATACCATTGCAACAGAAGTAGAAACTATTACTTCATCAGCTACAACGGTCCAGGATGAAATGAGCCAGGTAGAAACATTAGTAGAAAAATATGATGCACTTACCGATGCTGATATTTCGCAGATTGCTATGAATCAGGCTTCTCAGTGGCCAGCGACTGTATGGGATACAGAATTAAACAGTCTTTGGACTAGAATGAGTGAGAGCCTTGATGATACGACAAAAGAATCTGTGGAGACAGGGTTAACGCAATGGAAGGCAATGAAAGAAGATGCCATTGTTTGCGCTATAGGCTCTGAAAAGGATGGGGGTTCTATTTATGGAATGTCTTATCAACAGCAATTAGCGGACATGACAAGAAGAAAAGTTTATTCCCTTGCAAATATCTATGCAACTTCTAAAGGTGAAGAGTTTACCATGCCAGAAGCATCTGTTTATGCGATATATGTAAATACAGAGGATACATCTGAGATTTATGATAGTTTAGCTATAACAGAAAGTTATGAAGGTAGTGCGGTGGCAAATATATCTTTATATCGAACCACAACTTTAACGGGAAGCGTAACAGAAAATGGTGATGGCCTTTCCTTTGTTTCAGAAGAAGGAGATGTAGAAGGTACCATTACTTACGGATGGGAAGGTGCTACATTAACTATCGATAAAAGTGGAAACAGTTTAGTGGAAGCAGGACAAAGTTATAGTTTTCCTCTGGTATTCTAAGTAAATTAAAATAAAGTAATTTTACATAATGAAGAGGCGAAAAGAAGCTCTCTTTACCGAAAAGTATTGGTAAGGAGGGCTTTTTTTGTGTGGAAAATAAAAAACATAGTTTTTACAGACCTTTTACAAAAGTTAGATTTTGGATTTTACGTAACCTTCCTAGAATAATAATTGTCATCGCGAGGTCAGAAAAATTTTAGAAGAGTGAACATTAGGAGGTTCAAGAAATGAAGAATAATTTAGTGAAAAAATTAGCTGTAGGTATGACGGCATTGATGATATGTACAAGTTTTGCAGGATGTGGAAGTACAGATAGTGCTGCTTCAGATGATACTTCAAGCGAAACTACCGAAACAACTGAGACAGAAACAGAAGAGTCTGATGATCTTTCTGGAAACATTTCTTTAGCAGGAAGTACTTCTATGGAAAAACTATGTGAGGCATTAAGTGAAGGTTTTATGGCAAAGTATCCTGGAATTAACGTTTCTGTTGAATATACCGGATCAAGTGCAGGAATTGAATCCTTATCAGCAGGAAGCGTAGATATTGGTAATGCTTCCCGTAATCTTAAGGATGAAGAAAAAACAGGGGGAGCTACAGAAAATATCGTAGCAATTGATGGTATTGCTCTTATTACAGATACAGAAAATACAGTAACAAACCTAACTACAGAGCAGTTAGTTTCTATCTACACTGGTGAAACAACAAACTGGAGTGAACTTGGGGGAGCGGATGAAGCCATCGTTGTAATCGGTCGTGAAGCAGGTTCTGGTACAAGAGGAGCTTTTGAAGAATTACTTGAAATTGAAGATGCTTGTACTTATGCTCAGGAATTAGACTCTACTGGTGCTGTACTTGCGAAGGTTGCATCTACTCCAGGGGCAATTGGCTACGTATCCTTAGATGCGATTGATGATACTGTAACAAGTATGTCTTTAAATGATGTAGCTGCTACAGAAGATACAATCAAGGCTGGCGATTATCAGCTTTCTCGTCCATTCGTAATGGCTACTATGGGAGAAGTGACAGAACAAAGTGAACTTGTACAGACATGGTTTGATTACATCAATTCAGAAGAAGGACAGCAAATCGTATCTGGAGTTGGCTTAATTCTTCCAGAATAAGAAAGGAACGTTATGAATAACAAAGCAAAGAATAATGTTGTAGAGTTAGTAACAGAGTATTTGTTTACAATTTGTGCGGTGATAGCAATCTTTGCAGTTTGTTCCATAACAGTATATATGATTTTAAAGGGCACCCCGGCATTTCACAGTGTCGGAGTGCTCGACTTGTTGTTTGGAACAACCTGGAAACCAACGGCAGCTGAACCTGAATTTGGAATTTTTTTCATTATACTGACATCTATCTTTGGTACCACTATCAGTGTATTAGTTGGTGTACCCATTGGGCTTTTAACGGCTGTATTTTTAACTGAGGTAGCGAATAAAAAAATAGCGAATGTTGTCCAGCCTATGGTGGAACTTTTAGCTGCCATTCCATCTGTTATTTATGGTCTTTTGGGACTTATGCTATTAAATCCACTGATGTATCAATTAGAGAAGAAAATATATGCAGATTCCACGACGCATCAGTTTACTGGGGGATCTAATATGATTTCTGCTGTAATTGTACTAATTATTATGATTTTACCAACGGTGGTAAATATTAGTGCTTCATCTATAAAGGCAGTGTCTAAAGATCTTCGTGCCGCATCACTGGCACTTGGAGCAAGTAAAATACAGACTATTTTTCACGTAACAATCCCTGCGGCAAAATCTGGAATTATGACTGGTGTGGTTTTAGGAATTGGTAGAGCTTTAGGAGAAGCAATGGCAATTAATATGGTGGCAGGGGGATCTGTAAATCTTCCACTTCCATTTAATTCAGTGCGGTTTTTAACAACACAGTTAGTAAGCGAGATGGGATACGCTCAAGGTGTTCACAGAGAAGTTCTTTTTGCAGTGGGGTTAGTATTATACATATTTATTATGCTGGTGAATTTAGTGTTACAGAAGATGAGAAAGGAGGCTTCAATAGATGGATAGTCAGGTTGGAATTTCATTAAAAACGAAAAGAAAACGTCCCATGGATATGTTCTTGTATGGACTGATTTATCTTTGCGCCGCATTTTGTGTCTTTTTGTTAGCAGTCATAATTATTTATGTTTTTGCAAAGGGATTTCGTCAGGTAAATTGGAGCTTTTTAACATCAGTTACATCTGTATTGCAAGGTACGATAGGAATTGCTGGAAATATTGTAAATACGGTTATGATTATTGTAATCACTATGTTAATAGCCACTCCAGTAGGAGTAGGTGCAGCGATATATTTAAATGAATATGCAAAACCCGGGAAGCTGGTAAACTTAATAGAATTTGCCACAGAAACCTTATCAGGAATTCCTTCCATTATCTTTGGTTTGTTTGGAATGATGTTTTTTGGGCAAACCCTGGGCCTTGGATATTCCATTTTTACAGGATCTTTAACCTTGATTCTAATGGTACTTCCCTTAATTACAAGAAATACCCAGGAAGCTTTAAAGACAGTGCCAGAAAGTTATCGTCAGGGGGCTTTTGGCCTTGGAGCAGGAAAATGGTACACCATAAGAACTGTGCTGCTTCCATCTTCTATGCCTGGAATTGTTACGGGAATGATTTTAGCCATTGGACGTATTGTAGGTGAGTCAGCAGCTTTGCTCTTTACAGCAGGAAGTGCAAAGACACTACCAAATACCTTGTCACAGTTATTCCCAAAGGTGTTCCAGTCGGGAGGAAGTTTAACGGTGCAATTGTACCTAGCAGCTACAAGCGAGGGTGACTTTGATACAGCCTTTGGTATAGCAGTGGTACTTCTTATATTAGTATTTATTATTAACTTTGGTACGAAACGATTAGCGTCCAAATTAGAAGTAACGAGGATAGATTAAATGAAAGATAATAAAAAAATTGTTGTGCAGGATTTGCATTTATATTATGGAGATAACCATGCCCTAAAAGGTGTAAACATGGAGATTAAAGAAAATAAGGTAACAGCCTTTATTGGACCTTCTGGGTGTGGTAAGTCTACTTTTTTGAAAACCATAAATCGAATGAATGATTTAGTGGAAAATGTAAGAATTACAGGAAAGGTAATGCTGGATGGAGAGGATATCTATGACCCAGATGTGGATACCACTGTACTTCGAAAGAGAATTGGTATGGTATTCCAGCAGCCAAACCCTTTCCCAATGAGTATTTATGATAACGTTGCCTATGGCCCAAGGGTTCATGGAATTAAGGATAAAAGAACACTGGATCGAATCGTAGAAGAGAGCTTACAGGGTGCAGCCATCTTTGAGGAAGTAAAAGACCGATTGAAAAAATCAGCCCTTGGCCTTTCAGGAGGACAGCAGCAGAGACTTTGCATTGCAAGAGCATTAGCGGTACAGCCAGAGGTGTTGTTGATGGATGAACCAACGAGTGCGCTTGATCCAATTTCCACTTCTAAAATTGAGGAATTAATGGAGGAGTTAAAGAAAAAATATACAGTGGTCATAGTGACTCATAATATGCAGCAGGCCCTTCGTGTAGCAGATGATACTGCCTTTTTCTTACTTGGGGAGTTAATCGAATTTGGAGATACCAAGCAGGTATTTTCATATCCTAGAAGTAAGAAAACAGAGGATTATATTACAGGTCGTTTTGGTTAAGGAGGTAAATAGATGAGATCAAAATTTGACGAACAGCTTCGTCAGTTAAACAGTGAAATGATAATTATGAGTAATATGATAGAGAAAGCCATTCAGGAGGCAATTGAAGCACTTTTTTCTCAGAATGTAGAAAAAGCAAAACAGATTATGGAAGAGGATGAGTTAGTAGACCGGGAACAGAAAAAGATTGAAAATATCTGTTTTCAGTTATTGATACAGCAGCAGCCAGTAGCAAAGGATCTTCGTAATATTACTGCAGCAATGAAGATGGTAACGGATATGGAACGAATTGGAGATCAGGCAGCAGATATTTCAGAACTTACGGTAATGATGGGAGATACCCCTTTTTTGTTAAAGTCTGATAATATCAAAAAAATGGCAACAGAAACCATTCTGATGTTAATCCATGCTGTTGAAGCTTACGTGGAAGGAGATATGGAAAAGGCAAAAGAAGTCATTGAACATGATGATATTGTGGATGATTTATTTTTAAAAGTAAAATCTGATTTGATTGAAGTTATGAAGTATAAAACAGATTTTGAAGAACAGGCTGCAGATTTACTTATGGTAAATAAATATTTGGAGAGAATTGGAGATCACGCAACAAACATTGCAGAATGGGTAATATTTTCTCTTGATAAACGACCAGAAGATAATAATGTTAGTCAAAACTAACTTATAGTGATATAATGAATCCGTAACGAAGAACTATTTTGAGGAGGATACGTTATGGAACTAACATTTGGTGATGTTGAAGAAACTGCCCTTATCCCACTAGCAATCAAAGCCAGTGAGACAGGACGTGAGAACGCAAGAATTAAGGATGAAAAGGCGAAAGAAATCATTGATGCCTTAGGCGTTGATGTGAGTAAATATGATCCTTTTATGTCTCATGAGGGTGTGGTTGCAAGAACCATTATGTTTCGGAGAGAACTAAAAAATTTAATTGCAAAATATCCAGATGCTCTTTGTATTAACTTAGGCTGTGGATTTGATGATAAGTTTTCGCAGGTGGATAATGGTCGAATTGCCTGGTTTGATGTGGATCTTCCTGAGCAGATTGCAAAACGAAGAAAGGTGTATACCGATCGAGAACGCTGCACCATGAAAGAAGGCAGTGCCTTAGATGGGGAATGGACGAAACGTCTTCCCAAAAGAGACATGACCATTGTGGTAATGGAAGGAGTATTGGAATATTTTTCTAAAGAACAGGTGAAAACCTGTGTGAATATGCTATGTGATAGTTTTGAACATGGATATTTACTGGCAGAATTGCATTCCCCTTTTTTAGAGAAAAATGGAAAGCATCATGATGCGGTAAAGCACACAAATGCTACCTTTGGATGGGGAACAAATTCAGGAGAAGAATATTTAGGATTAGAACCACGACTTTCCCTTGTTTCGGAAACCAGTTATAACGAAGAAATGAAAAAATATTCCATTCGTGGAAAGATATTTGCTGTTGTTGGAAAGAATTTGAATAACCGATTGGCAATATTTAAATGGTAATTATATATTAAGTAACTAGACGAAGATATTTCTAATATAAAGAGATATCTTTGTTTTACGTTTGAAATGAAAGAGGGATAGGTATGAGAACTGAAAAAAAACAAGCAATTTTTTTGATGATAGGTATGCTTGGATGTATTTTCATGGGAGCAGGAGACTGGCTTATGCTTTGCGCAGATCCAACTTATTATGGAGAGTTAAAATGGCTTACTATAGGAGTGGCAAATCTTCCACAGTGGAGATTGAATCTGGCTATGTTTTTAGCTTTCCCAGGAATTATTTGTTATGGAGTAGGATTATTTTCTGTTGAAAATTTTATTTTGGAAGATAAGCATAAAAAGGTGTATCACTATTTAAATGCCTTTGGCATGACTCCTTGGCTGGCACTTCATTTATATTATGTGATGATTCTAAGTTTGTTCTCATGGTTGAATCAAAATGGCTATGAAGAAAATGCCCTTTCAATTTGTGAAGCCTTAGCGGGACAGATGTCATGGCTTATTATAGTTAGTGAGTTATTAATGATACCGGTATTTTTATATTGGTTTTACTTACAGATAACAGAAAAGACCATATACAAAAAGTATATGGCCTTCTCTAATGTGTTAGTACTATTTATAGTATTGGAAGTTGTTGCTTCCTTCCTGCCTGTTAGTGCGGCTCGTCTTGGCTTTGTAAATGGCCTTATGAGCGAAAGTATGATTCTTTGGTTTTTGATTTTACTTCTTACAGCAAACCAAAACCAGGCCAAAGCAGCATAGTTATATAACCAACCAAAATGGCAATTAATAATCGAATCAGAGTAAGTGGAAGTCCGCTTTTCATTAATTTATCTGGATCTAATCCGTAGCCTACGGAAATTGCACGTACGCTTACTGGAAGTAGAGATTCGTAATTCATGGCCATACATACAGTAAATACGTAAGGAATGGGGTTTAGCCCCATTTTTTGCGTTACACCCATGGCAATTGGAATGGTAACGGCAGCAGATACGGTAGAATTTGTCATCTCAGAAATAATGGCTGCAAATAAGGCAAAGATGGCAATGGTTCCAAGTCCTCCGGTAAGAGGTAACCTTGAAATTACACTGGCAATGGCATCATTTGCGCCAGAACCGGTAAGAATCTGTCCAAGGGCTAATCCTCCTGCAAAGAGAATCAGCATTCCCCACATTACTTCCGTTTGAGCCTTGTCCCAGTCAAGTAGCATTTTCTTGTTTGCTCCAATAATGACAAAGTTTAAGCATCCCAGTAAAAGGAATAAATAGGCAGGTACCAATCCTGGAAGTAAATCAGCATAGAGTGGACGAAGGAAAGAACCAAGCATAGCAACAATAAAAAGAGCCAGGCTTATTTTTTCATCACGGGACATAGGACCTAGGGCCTTATAACTTTCTTCGAAATATTCTTTGGTACCATTTAAAGAAGTGGTTTTCATAGGACGAAAAATCATAATTAAAAGAATTAAAACCGTTACAATAATGGTGTAAGGTAACATTCTTGTAATCCAGTCTACATACATAAATTCTTTTCCGGTGTAATCTTCAATAAAGGAAATTGCAGTGATGTTCATAGCACCACCAAGTGGAGTACCGGCACCACCAAGCTGGGAGCCCCAGGCAATGGCACAAAGAATAGGTACGGCAGGCTCGCAGGTTTTGATATCCTTATAGCCAGCAGCACCAAGCATGGAAACTGCTATTGGAGTAAGAATGGCAACTACAACTACGTTTGGCATCATATTGGAAAGAACAGCTGC
>JAIKXK010000420.1 GCA_024684155.1 Lachnospiraceae bacterium
GAGAAAGATTGTTATAATAATCGATATCATTTTCCCGGGGTGCATCTTGTAATAATGCTACTCCGCATATTTTTAATTCCCTTTTTTTAGCAATCTCTCGAACAACTGATAAATGATCATCCATTCTTCCAACAAAATAAAAAAAGAGAAACGATCCACATGAAATATCTTCTTTATCATGTTCACAGATTTCTATCCATTCCTCTTTCGACAACATAAATACCGGATCAAGCACCACGGATATTTTCTTTTTTAATAGACTCTGTCGCTGCCAGCTTTCTTCGATTAGTCTTTTTCCACTTTCTTCACGAACAGAAATCTTATCAAGTCTATGAATATTTCTACATAACATATCAAAATATTCTCTGTCCGATGATGCAATTTGGCCAGTACCAACACTCGCCGCATATGAAAACTTTGGTAGTATTATTCTTGGAATAGCACCAACATATATCTTAGGTCTTAATTCCTTGTAATTAGGATTCCATATCTGATCTCCTCCACAAATAACGCAGTAACATCCTTCTTCATTAATAGATGCACCAACATCTTCCGAGCTCTCGCTTAAAGCAAGAAGATTTATCCAGATTCTTAAGAAGAGATCAAATGCCTGAAATCTTTGATTAGGGTAAGGAAACTCGTTTATCGCCTGAAGATATGGGTTTTTCCCTGATGCCACGAAATAACGGGCAGGATCCGAATCATAATTTTGGAAGTATGCTGTCAATCCAATCTTTTTCGTTATTTGACTAACAGCAAACGCCTGTAATGTTTGTCCATAGTTTGCTCCCCCAAACCACATTGTCATTACAGCGGCCTTACCGTATTCAGTTATTTCTTTCTTATCGTTTATCTTCATTTATAAACACCAATACTCCTACACAAATTCCACTTAATACATTCAAGTAGTTCGTTTATACTCTATCAAGTAACCAGTCTTCCAACTTTGCAGTTCCACAATGCCACGGATAATAGTTCTCTTCATCAACTGCTCCGTAATCCATATAGGAACAGTATTTACAAAGATTACAGGGAGAATCCAAAATACGATTGATCTCCCATCCATTTAATTCTGTTTCATGTATGTTGATACAATGTTCCCATTTATTATCATAAATAGACGTTTGAAATTTTTTCTCAAGAAGTTCAATCCCATGTCCGAGTCCGCAAGAAACAGTACCCTTGTATAAATTGACACACTTCGCACATTTGCGAAACGTTTCTATCGGATCCATCTTACCTTTCGCATCTATATACTTCCTGAATTCATAAACAGGTGGTGTAAACTCATATGAAACATCTGCCATATTTAGCCGATTTTCAATCTGTCTTTTTTTCACGCCGGTAGGTGGATACAATGTAAATACAAAACTCCCATTGCTATCGTGCATCTTCTCCAAAAGTTTTTTGTTGACTTCAGGAACCAAAATACCATTACTATGTACAACTAACTCTGAATCTGGAAAATAGTTTCTGGCGATGTCAATCATCCCCTCCAGATTTGGATGCAAAAGTGGCTCCCCGCCAAACAATTTTAAGTACCGTATTCCACTGTATAACTCCTTAAGCCGTTTTATATCTCTTTCAAAGTCTTCTTCTGAAAGAAACTCTTTTTCATGTATATTCGCAATTGCGGAACAACCGTTACAATTAAGATTACAATGGAAAACAATCTTGCATTCCAGATATGGAAGTCTTGGTTTAGATATATCCATCCTGACAGCAATCGGACACTCGTCTGACCAACGATACCTGTAAACATATTCTGGTACCATATACACATGATTTTTTAATGCCATTTTATTGAGCTGCGCCATTACATCATCAATAATTGCATGTGAGCTTATATATACATCTGCTTTCGGACTTTTCTCGCCAATTTCACAAGGTCTAATTACAGGTATTCCCTCAACATATGTTCCGGAAGGAATATTATTATCAACAAAAAAATCTACTCTCTCTCCCTCATGCTCCATAATTCTGCGAAGCAATCGGCCATAATACCCTGCTCCGAAAATAACTATTCCCATCTTAGTCCTGCCCTTTCTCAAGAAATCATTTTTAAATAACTACGCTTAATAAAACACTTCCTAAAAAGTAAATATCGCAAACGATTCAGTTCCATGTAACATCCCGAATATATTTTCTCAAACCCCTTTTCTTCCAATAACTCTCTAATTTCTTTAATTGATGAGGATGGAGTAATCAGAACTACTGTATTCTTCACATCTACAGAATCCAAATATGACAATGGAAAAATCTTATGCCCGATAATGTATTTTCCAACTCGAGCTCTGCTCCTATCCACTATCACTGCATCCACTAGTTCATCATACCAGTCCCGTAGAATCTGAACTGCGCCACCACCTGCTCCATATAAAATTACCTTCTTAGAGGCTTTACACTTAAGGAAGTTATTCCAACGCATTTTTCCAAATGCAGTTTTTTTGTATAATTCCCATTCATCTGTATTGACAGACAATATTGTCCTTTTCAAAAAGCGATAATAACAACACTCTAATAAGATTTTTGCATAGAAACCTTTATCACATGTTTTGACAAAACTTCTTATCAACATTCGTCTCTCAGCTGGGAAAGGATATTGCAGGTAACCCATGCAGGCTGAAAAAAACATATTTTCTTTAATCCCCTTGGCATGATAATCCCAAGAAAGATTATTTTTTGCGTACTTTTCCAAACAGGTATGATAATTAAAAATTTCCAGGAAAACGAAATCATTTCCCTCACCTGCTGCTGTCCAACTATCACCACCCGAACGAACTTTTCTATAATTCAGCATATATTCTTGCATACGATATATATTTCCATGAGAAACTATAAACATCGCAATCGTATAATCACCAATTATCCGGTGTGCCTTATATAGTATTTTTGTGTCCATAGTTTTAAATAGATTCTTAAAAACCAATCCACCTGCCTGCCCAGGCAACTTACCGCTTTCGTAATCCGCTTTTGTATAAATGTTACCCAATCCACCATATAATCCATCCAGTATCTTGTTCTCTTCAGAAGGTGAATATCGTTCATTATATGCATCAACTACATGACAGAGACAGGAGCAACCTACATATTCCGGATTCATCTCCAAAAAATCCACCTGTTTTTGTAGCTTTTGATCATCTGTCCAATAATCGTCACCTTCCAACAAGGCGAGGTATTTCCCTTTTGCTTTTGAATAAATATCATGTGAGTTTTTAGTAGCTCCCACATTATTTTCATGTAATTTTAACCGGAATAGCCCCGGATATTTATTGTCATATTCCCGAAGAATATCTGATGTCTGATCAGATGAAGCATCGTCTCCAATCAGTATTTCTATATCAAAATCTCGTTTCTGCATCAAAACACTTTCAATTGCTTTTCGTATATATTTTTCCTGGTTGTACGTAATGATTGCTACCGAAACCAACATAAACTATCTCCTTTTATAGAAGTTCACCTGTCCATAACATAACTTTCGGGTGCTTAAAAATCGGATCCTTCAGCATGTCCTTGTATTCCGGATAATATGGATGTTCCGGATTCCTAATGTCAAAAACCCATTTTGCCTTTTCTGAATACTTATCGCCCCATGGAAAATACGGGCGTAATCTTACTCTATCAGCTCCAAATTCCTCTATGCATCTTCTGGTAAACTCCGGCATTTCTCTAAAATTTCTCTCTTGTAGTACAGTACCTATCTCAAAATCATTAACAACTTCTTTTTTTCTTAATGATTGAATAAAATGAAGAGCTTCTTCTATCTTTGATACGGGATATTTGCATCCTGACAAAAACTGATAGGTAGATTCTTCAAATCCCATAACCGTGACTGCCACTTTAAGGTCATAGCGACCAAGATTTTCAATCTGCTTCCAATGATCCTTGTCAAACAATACTCCGTTTGATTCCAACACAACATGTATGTTTTCTTCTGGTTCCGCTGGTTTCCATTCCGACAGCAGTTTTAAAATATGTGGACTCACAAACAATTCCCCTCTACCATTGGCACCAATAATCGTTACTTTATTTATGAACTTTGCAAGCTCGGTTTCTATTTTAGCTAATTTTTTATCCGCGCCTGGCTGATGTATCTCCTCATTATTTCTGTCAATACAACAGGTGCAATCATAATTGCAGTTACGCTCATATGCCAGTGCCAACTCCTTTGGGTATTCCAACACATCATCATACTCTTTCATGTGGGATTCCAAATCATTGTTGGCAATCCAAGGGCACTTATCTTTTTGGCAAAATCTATATGATCCGTCAATTAAACTCTCTCTAAATTCTTTGGCTATATCGTTGTGCCAAATCTCATCTATTGTGTTCTCAGTCAACTTCCCCAATGTCTTCCGAAATCCCGGAACAGCCCAGCAACATATTCCAACCTCTCCGTCAATTCCCCAAACCTGCGCGTATTCCCAGCCTCTTTGACACACCTTAAAAGACATATTCCTAACCTCCAATTAATGACTTCTAGACATATTCAAACTCAATATACTCATCTATATTCTCCAATATATGCATCATCTTTTCCTTATCATCAAAATCAAAAAAAATGATGCCCGGATAATCTTTTTCAAGATTGTTTACTCGAAAACCGCTATCTAACCACATAACACTGTCAAAAATATATTTTTCCAATTCCGCCTTAAATCGAACATTTTTGATAACACCCTGCTTTCGAGCATTCAGACAATGCCTTCCGGTATATCCCTGTTGTTTCAGTCCTTTCGGAAAATCACTAACATCTTCTCCTAATTGCGTCTTTACAATATACTCCATCCAATCCGTTCTAGTCGCACGCATTTCAGGATACGGATACCAATCTCCTGACATCCGTCGCGTAATTTCAATTATCCACGGCCTTCCCTCTGCATCCATTATGTACTGGGAATGCATAAGGCCGTCTTTGATTCCGAGCTTATTTGTTACCTTTTCAGTATCAGATATCAGAATCTCCACAGCTTTTTCAATCCCATCTGCCGGTCCTGCCGAAGTAGACACTCGATATCTGCTATATCCCATATATTCATTATCGCTATAATAGCTTCGGACTTTTCCATCTACAACAAAGGCATTAAAACTGTGATTTGTCCCCTTTATATACTTCTCAATAACAATTCTTTTTGCTTTTGATTTTTCAAACGCATTTTTTATAGCAGGTTCTGCTTCTGCCTCTGTAGCTGCAAAGGTAATCCCTTGTCCGGCACCAAGATCTGTAGGCTTTACCATGATCGGATATTCTACACTCTTTACCCACAAAAGGGCATCTTCCATATTAGTAAATCCCACCGCCGGTGGTGTAGAAAGTTTTAATTCCTCCGCTAATATCTTAAATTCATCCTTTTTATGCAGTTTTCTCGCGGATGTATAAGATTCGTGTCCTCCAAGTCCAAGTTGCTCTGCAATATAACACGATGACAGGTATCCAAAATCATTACAATTTGAGCAAACCTTATCTATTTGTTTATCCTTCGCAACCTGTAAAATTGCATACTTATCCGAGAAATCCGCATATACGTATTCATCTGAATATGTATGCCCGATTGCATCCGGTGCAGCCCCTGATGTAATAACATAGTATCCAAGATCTTTTGCTTTTTTTATAATCGGTATGTCGTGAAAGCTCCCATTAGGAATCAATATTTTTGTCATCATAAATCACCTCGGATATTCAATGTGCATCCATATCGTCTTCTTGTCAGAAAAATCATCAAATGCATACACAGATTTATCTTTTCCCACTCCTGACTGCTTGACTCCGCCAAAGGGCGCACTATTATCATCATTTCCATAGCTGTTTATATGCATAAGCCCAACTTCGACCGCATTGGACACCATATACGCTTCATTTAAATCATCTGACCATACAGCTCCAGCCAGTCCATATTCACTTTCATTTGCTATTTGTACTGCTTCCTCCGTGGTCTTTATCGGAATTACCGTAACCACTGGGCCAAATACTTCCTCCCTTGCAATCGGATCAAGCGGATTTACATTTGTAATGATGGTCGGTGGAATACAGAACGCATGCTCCGGATGTACTTTCTTTTCATCACATTGCCATACTTTATTTCCGTTCTTTTTAGCATCATCAATGTAATGCTGTACCTTCTCATACTGTTCTTTACTAACGACACATCCTACAACGTTCTCACTGTCAAAAGTATCCCCGGGAATAAATCTTCTGCTTTCCTTTTTCAACTCATCCATAAACTCATTCATTACGCTTTGATGAATCAAAACTCTTGAAGGTGCAGAGCATATCTGTCCCTGGTTATAAAACATGTTTTCAGAAAGCACCTGTGCAGCACGCTTAATATTCCTACATTTATCAGTCACGATATATGGACCTTTCCCTCCACATTCCAGTGTTACTCTTTTCATATTGGACTGCCCTGCATATTGCAGGATTTTTTTGCCTACGAAGCATGAACCCGTAAAAGATATTCCTCTAACTTTCGGATGAAGAGCAAGAGCCTCCCCAGCAATCTCCCCATATCCTGGAACTACATTAAACACACCATCTGGCATACCTGCTTCCTTTGCAAGTCCTGCCAAACGAATTGCACTTAAAGAAGACTGCTCTGCTGGTTTTAAAACAACAGAATTTCCCATCAAAAGCGCAGGTGCTAATTTCCAGCAAGTCACCACCATTGGATCATTCCATGGTGTTATCAGGCCGACAACTCCCAATGACACTCTTTTTATGATTGCTGCATCTCTTTCTCGTGCGGGAACTGCAGAATCATAAAGTTTATCTACACTCTCAGCAAAATATCTAACCGCATCTATTGCTTTGGGTATTGAATCTTCATAATAATTACGGAATGCCCTCCCTGTTTCATATGCATCTAGCAGTGCTAGCTCTCTACGATGTTCCTCCATTAACAATGCCAGTCTTAATAAGACTTTCTTTTTCACTGTAGGAGATTTATCACACCATATTCTACTCGTATACGCATCCAATGCCGCATCCACGGCAATATCAATATCTTCTTTCTCACAACGGGTAATTCCTGACAAAATTGTCTCTCCGTTATATGAAAGTACTTTTTCAAATGTAGCTCCACTTACAGCTTCCACATATTTGCCGTTTATGAAGGCTTTCTTTTCTATATTTAACTGTTGAAACTCCTGAAATACATTCATTCATTTTCTCCCACTTCATACATGCTTATTATTTCTTATTTAAAAAAACCTATCATATTCCGGAACCATATCAATATCCGTCTCTTTCATTCCCATCAGTCTAAAAATTTCTTTATTTGTCTCATTACGCAAACAATGAAATTGACATATATTTGCAGGATCAAGACTTCTCATCACTTCTTTTCTTCTTTCCGAATGCCATATCTCATCTATATGCTGAATCTTTGCATCTCCAATTCGCCAGGTATCCTTCCCCCTCCAATACGGACATACATATACACCAGACGGACAGATAAGTGTACGTAGTTCAGCTGATGGGCATGTATGATAATTCTTTTCTTGCGTCGATTGAACACCATTTAGTGAATCTTTCAGGTTGATTGCCGTAACAATCTTAAAATCTGCTGTTTCCAATCCATGCAATCTTTGTACTTCTTTTTTTGCCTCCTCCATCCTCTCCGTACTGTGAATAACTAAAGAATGGGGTTGTCCTCCTACATATGCATAGGATGGTTTCACCTCAAAATAATCACATCCAATATCCCGCGCCAACTTAGCCGCTTCATATATTTCATGTACATTAGATGTAATTCCAAAACTATCCGCCTCCGTTCTTATCAGGTAAGAAAAGCCTAATTTTCCTTTTTTCTTTTTCGCAAGTACCTGCATAGCGGCGATAATTTCTACAAATTTGGATTTACCATCCTTTGAAGGACGCAGTTTATCAAATGTATCCGAAGTTGCGGCATCCATAGATACCCTTGTCCAAGAAGAATATTCTGCAATCGTGTTTATGTATCTCGGGATAAAATAGCCATTTGTTGTAATGCCAACATGAATATTGTGCTCACCAAAATATTCTATTAGTTTACCAACCATAGGATGTGCCAGTGGTTCTCCACCACCTATCAAAACTACTGCTTTTACGCCAATTTCATATAACTCTTTTCCAATCTCCATCAATCTTTCGTTAGAAAATGATGTAGCATTACTTACTAGATCTTCACTAATGCAGCCCGGACACGCCAAATTACACGCCTCTGTTGTATCAAGTTCCACTACCAAAGGACCATTTTTATATTCTTTTCCTTTTATTTTCTCCACCACAAAGGGTTGATGTAATTTTGTTATAATATCCATTTTTGACATTTCTGTCCTATCTCCCTTCAAGTAAAGCATTTGCAACTCTATCAATATCTGCTTCGTTTAAATCTGCATACATAGGCAAACAAATTACCCTTTGTGAAATCTGTTCTGCAACAGGTGTCGACTTTGAATTATATTTCCCACGGAAGCATTCAAAGGTATTCGTCAAAGGATAAAAATACTTTCTTGTATATATGTTTTTATTCTTCAAATCATCAAATACTTTATTTCGGTTTTTTCCAAAATATCTTTCGTCAATAACCACTGGGAAATATCCGTAATTTGGGTTCTCAATCCTTGAATAGTTTGGTAGTTTCAACCCTTTTATTCCGCTCAGTCGTTCCAAATATCTTTCCACAACTTTTTTTCTCTTATCTATTTCAACAGATACATGGCGTAGGTTGCAGACTCCCATTGCAGCAGAGAACTCATTCATCTTAGCATTACACCCAACGCCATCTATTCTTTCTTCATCTTTAATTCCAAAATTCATTAACTTACGCAATTCTGCGCCAATATTTGCATCCTTATAAGCTGCAGCGCCTCCCTCTATGGTATTGAACACCTTTGTCGCATGAAAACTAAATATCGACACATCTCCGTATTCAGCAATTCCCTTTCCCTTGTAACTCTCTCCGAAGGAATGAGCCGCATCATATATAACCTTTAATCCATACTTTTTCGCCACATCACTGATTGCTTCAATGTCACAAATGTTCCCATACACATGAACTGGCAAAATCGCTGTCGTTTTATCGGTTATAAGTTTTTCTATCTTCGTGACATCAATCGTATAGTCATCTGCATTGATATCGCAAAATACCGGTTCTAGTCCATTTCTGACAATTGCATGTGTCGTCGATGCAAATGTAAAAGGGGTAGTTATAACCTCCCCCTTTAACCCTAGTGCCTGTATAGAAAGTTCCAGCGCTGCATGTCCATTTACTAATAACGTCAAATTCTCTGTCTTAAGATACTCTTCCAACTCTTCTGTTAATTTTTTATAATGGTACCCCATATTGGTCATCCATCTGCTGTCCCATATATCACTGATTTCTTCCATATATTCTGAAAGAGTTGGCATTGATGATCTCGTGACCAGTATTTTCTCCATGTATTGTCACCTACAATCCTTTTCTCTCAAAGGAAAGCGCCTTTCTTCCTTAATTATGTATTTGCAATATGCCCGAAACATCCACACTTGTATCACAAACAACAAATCACTAAAATAACGATCACTTATCTTGAGAATTTCCCATACAACCTTTAAATTTTTCATACATCGTTCTTTATATAATATACTTACAGCCCCCGCGAGTTTATTCTTCTTCACTTCTGTAAGACTCCATTTCCCCTTATATGTACTATGAGCCGCCTTTTCTATGCGCGACATATATGTGTATTCTTCCAACCTATGATTTGTCCCCATCAGATCTGACATGTAGCTTGTATCACTACAGTGTATTGCATAACGATATGCTGTCATCATTTGATTATCGCATTTTATCTTCCCTCGACTCGTCAAGAACATCATAATTGTACGATCGCCAACCATACGATCCAATCCTGGAAGCAATTCCATTTCCTCTACCGGCATATCCTTGAAAATGTTTTTAAAAATAATTGCCGACATCTGACCAGGCATCTTCCAATCAAGAAAATCTTCTTTTGTGTACTCCTCTTTATTGAATTCCCAAAACCGTTTCTGTGATTCAATAAGACTTGTATCCTGTTCACATCCTTCTTCATCCACAATTTTACTTCTATATGCAATTCCAATATATTCTGGATTTGTTTCCAAAAATAATGCCCCTTCATTCAGGTATTCGGGGGCCAACCAATAATCATCGCCTTCAAGCGAAGCAATATATTTTCCTCTAGCACTAATATAGTTTTCATATGAGTTACGAGTCGCACCTACATTCGTTTTACGATATACAACACTTAGTCTGTTCGGATACTTTTTTTCATATTGCTTTAGGATTTCATATGTACCGTCTGAAGATGCATCATCTGAAATGAGTATTTCAACTGGAAAGTTAGTCTGCTGTGCTAAAACTCCATTTATCGCACTCTCAACATAGTGTTCCTGATTGTAAGTAATCACTGTAACTGTCAATAATGGTTTCTCATCTGTATAATTCATAGGTTATCTTCGTTCATCCACTAAAAGTCCTACACTTTCAAGCATCTTTGCAAACATATCCAACATTTTCTCGGAAGGAATTTCTTTTATGATTTCCTCAGATTTCGAGTCAAGTACTTTAATGGCATATCTGTTAACTTTTTCGTTATAGCTAATTTCTATATTATGATCCTTAAGCATTACCTGAAGACGTTCCATGCGATTCTGGTAATCTTGATTGGTTAATGTTTGTTCATCTTTTTCCAAGTTATCTTCTGTTTTTTTTGATACTTTTAGGTCATCATTACTGACGTCTTCTGCATTAGTATTTAATGATTCCCGACGTATAGGGCTTTGAATACTATATTCATTATTGTTAATTTCCTTTACTTCCATATTACTAACACATCCTTTCAACAATTTGCTCTGCAAAAATTAATTAGCTTAACCCGTTCATTCTGACAAATGGTTCTTTCGTGGAATACTTTTATATTTCAACCGTCAGTTATATATTGTAATTACACTTTCATATCCTTAAATGTAATATTTTATTTTCAAATAACACTCTTTTCGCAGAAGATATTCTTCTCTGCCATATAAGGTTTTGTATCAGAGATTTGCTGCATTTGACTCTTTTACTGACCATAATTATGACGAGAATATAAAATTTATAAATAATATCATAAATTATCAAAGGTAATCAATTGTCGAATAGTCCGGTAAATCTATTCATATTTTCTGCCTTATGCTGCATTGTCGGATGTACATATTTATTCAATGTGATTGTTACACTGGAGTGTCCAAGAATTTCTGAAAGTGTCTTTGTATCAAAATTAAGTTCTACGCAACGAGTAGCAAATGTATGCCTCGTGGTATGAAACTTTGCATCCTCAATGTTACATTTCTTAAGGATTCTCTTGAATCGTTTCTGAAGAGTGCGTGGCTCCACAAAATTCTCTTTATCTCCTGTCAATACGTAGCCCTCGCTAGACTGATATTCAGTTAGTAGCTTCACTAAGACATCCGGTATGGGAATTGTACGGATTGAGTGCGCGCTTTTTGGCATCAAAATCTTAACCTCAGTCTTTTTATCTTCGTTTCCCTTAACACGCAGTCGTTGCATTGTTTTTGTAATGCTCATCGTTTTTTCTTTTAGATTGATATCCTCCCATCTAAGTGCACAAAGTTCTCCTATCCTGATGCCAGTATAGAGACAAATCATAATTCCAATAGATGTCAGATTGATATTTTCATTCAGGTAATCTATCAACCTTTTTTCTTCTGCTACACTAAAAACACGAATCTTATGCTGATCTCGCTTTATAGTCACGCATTCCGGATTGAAGCGCACTATGTAGTCCCGCCTTATAGCGAAAATGCGCATTGAATTGAGTGTGGTAACAATCTCTGAAACCGTAGAAGGCGCAAGTCCTTCTTGATTTACGCCTCCTGATTTGCGCAAATTTGCAACAAAGCTAATCATATCCTCGTTTGTAATATCAGAGAACTCCCTATCTCCAAATTCTGGCAATATATAGTTTCTAAGAATGCTCTCATACTTTATTATGGAAGACTCTTTTAAATCAGGTGAAACCTCAGTTAACCACAAGGAGCTAATTTCACTGACAATCCCTACTTTTTTTTCAAAAGTCATTTTATTCTCTACATCTTTTTTTGCTGCGTCTAGTTTTCGTCTTACTTCAGTTACACTAGATGCATAAACCGAAGCATATTTAGCTTTTCCGTTAATCTTTTCCTTAATATAACGACCTTCCCATCGACCATCTTTTCGTTTGTAAATATTTTTTCCTACTTTTGGCATATTCTGTTCCTCCTTCTACCATTTTTTTGACAAGATTAAAAAATTAAACATCTTGATAATATAATTTTGTTTTGCTACAAAATATGGATTTTAAAGACGATAAATAAATGGGTATTTTTATTTGAATAATTAAAATAACAATTTTCAGACGAAGAATTAAACCCATACTATTATTCAGAATAATTATTGATTATCATGTATTTATCATATATAATTAGTAACAATTAAAGACCTAAATAATAGG
>JAIKXK010000012.1 GCA_024684155.1 Lachnospiraceae bacterium
GAACAGTGTTTAGAGGAACTTGAAACTTATATAGCAAAGGAAAAAATATTGTTGATTTCCCCAATCTATTTAGGAGAAGAGGTGTGGAAAGAAGAAAAAGATCCGGAATTTGATAGGGATTCAGTGATAAAGTGCAGAAAATTAAAGGAAATCTATGAATCCATTGCAAAGGAAAGGGGGATTCACTTTATGGCAGCCTCTAACTATGTAGAAGCTGATAAGGCAGATGATGAACACTTAAATGAAAATGGACACCAAATTCTAGCCAATGTGGTATATGATAAACTCATAGAAATTAAGATGTTATAGAAATAATTTTCTAAAAGTCGAGATATCCTTCTATAAACCATGCTCTTGCTGTCATTATAATGGCACCATAAAAGTTCCGCGTAGAGCAAGATATTAGGAGGTTAAAATGAAGGGACAAGTAAATTCAAAGAATAAAGTATCTGTACTGGAACAAATCGGATACTTTTGTGGAGACTTTGGGGGTAGTTTAGTTAATTTATATGTAAGTGCTTTTTACCTAACATTCTGTACCTATGTTTTAGGAATAAGCCCTGCATGGATGGCCACATTATTTTTGTTTGCCAGAATCTGGGATGCCATCAATGATCCTATGATAGGTTCACTTCCAGACAGATTCAAGATTGGAAAAGGTAGTGATAAATTTAAACCATGGGTAAAGGTATTTATGGTACCTTTGGCAATATCTGGTTTACTTTGCTTTGCAAACGTTTCAAGCTTTCCTGACATGGTAAAACATATTTGGGTTGCAGCTACTTACATTTTCTATGGAATGGCATATACCGGTGTATCAATGCCTTATGGGGCCATGGCCAGTGTTATAACAGATGATCCGGTTGAAAGAACAAAACTATCTAGAGCAAGAGCCTTTGGTGGAATTGGTGTAGGAATCGTATTTATTCCATTAGTATCTTTAGCAATCTGGGATAACGCCGGAAATCCAAAAGCCAGTGGTTACTTTATGATGGCAATTATTGCAGGTGTATTATCTATTGGATTTTACATTGCACTTTTACTTTTCTCTAAAGAGCGAATTCATCAGGAACGTAAATATGATGATAATACTAAGAAAAAATACAGCCTGGTTCATGTCATTAAAGAGGCATTTACCAATCGTGCATTAATCGGTGTTATGTTAGCATCTGTTGGTAGTATGTTTGCATCAGCTCAGAGTGCAACAAGCTATCTATACAAAGAGTATTACCATATGCCAAAGGCAATGGCAGCAACTTCATTTATGAGTTTGCCAATGATGTTTTTAACATTTTTCTTTGTGCCCAAATTGGCAAAATTGATTGGTAACAGAAAGCTTATCATTATTAGTGCAACCTATAGTATTGTTGCTTATACCATTCTATTTTTAGTACCAATTCCAAATGCCTATGTATTTATGTTTGTAAACACTGTTGCTGGTGTTGGTCTTACAGTATTTACAATGCTTGTATGGGCATTGGTTACTGAGGCAATTGATTATCAGGAATACAAGTCTGGCGAAAGATCAGATGGTACCATGTATTCTCTTTATACATTTTCAAGAAAGATCGGTTCCGCTGTAACTGCATCTGTTTCTACAGCTTTAATCGGTGCTGCCGGATTTGTTGCTGGTGCTGAAGTTCAGGTTGCAGGATTTGGAGAAAATATTCGAAAATTAATTACACTTCTACCATTAGTGGGTGCCACTGTAATTCTTATTAGTATTGCGATTATTTATCCATTGAGTAAGAAAAAATCTGCAGCTATGTATGATGAATTAAAGAAAAGACACGAAGGTGGAGAGAGTGAAAATGAAAACAATTAAAGTAGAGACATCTTTAGGTACTGTTTGCGGTCTTGATATGGAGGATGGAATTTTACAGTTTCGCGGGGTTCGCTATGGAACTGCTAAAAGATGGATGTATCCAGAAGCCGTTGAAAAATGGAATGGAGAATATGATGCAACAGAGTTTAAAGCAGCCTGTTTCCAGAATAGAAGTTTTAAAGATGAAGCTTCAACAGAACCAACACCTTTTTACTATAAGGAGTTTCGGGAAAATGAACATTATGATTACAGTGAAGACTGTTTGTTTTTAAATATTTATGCCCCTAAGGACGCGAAAGAGGCGGACGTAATTATTTATATTCATGGTGGCGCCTTTATGGGTGGTTGCGGAAATGAAAAGCATATGGATGGAAGTGCCTATGCGAAGAAGGGAATCATTTTTGTTTCCATAAACTATCGATTAGGACCATTAGGATTCTTATGCGATGAAAAGCTGAAAGAGGAGTCAGGACATAGTGGAAACTATGGATTGTATGATCAGCTGGAAGCCATAAAATGGGTGTATCACCATATTTCCTCATTTGGAGGAAATCCTGATAAAATCACATTATTTGGACAGTCAGCTGGGGCTATGAGTGTCCAACAGCATGTGTTATCACCTCTGACAAAACCTTATATTTATGCGGCTTATATGGCCAGTGGTGGTGGAATCGGTACTTCATTTGGAAAAGTGGATGCGGAAGAGGACAGTTATGAATACTGTAAAAAAATGACTGCTCTTTTGGGAGAAAATCCAAAGGAATGGAGAGAAAAACCGGTGGAAGAAGTGTTTCAAACGTTTTGGGAGATTGCGGATCAAAATGTACTTTCTCATTTCTGTCCACATATTGATGGCTTGCTAATAGAAAAGGATCCACTGGTTGTGTTAAAAGAAGGACAACAGGCACACATTCCTTATCTTATGAGTTCAAATGAACAGGATATTGTGCCAAATGAATTACATACCATGGCATATCGGTGGTGTAAAGAAGTTGGAAAGGATAAAGACAAAGCATATTGTTTCCGATTCAACAGACATCTTCCGGGAGATGATGCCGGAGCATTTCATTCAGCTGAGCTATGGTATACCATAGGTTCCCTTCAACACTGTTGGCGCCCAATGACAGGGTGGGATGAAACGATAAAAGAGACGTTAGTGGATGCAATTTCTAATTTCGCTCACTGTGGTAACCCTAATGGGAAAAAGATTCAAAATTGGGAGCCTATAACTGAGGACTATCAAAATCTTTTTATAATTGATGATGACGAAATGAAATATGGATCTATATTTGATATTTCTTCCGATATTCCCCAGGAGTAAGATCATATTTTGCCTTGAATAATTTTACAAAGTAGTTGGAGTCATAGATACCTACCTTGAAGCTAACCTCCTGGATTTTTTCATGAGAAGAAATCAGGAGGCTAGCTGCTTTTTCAAGACGAATATCTCGAAGATATTCTAAAGGCGTGTATCCTGTTTCTTTCTTAAATTGAGTAATCATATAACTTTCAGAGATGCTATGATTATCTGCTAACTGCTGAACGGTTAGAGATGAACTATAATTTTGTTTTATGGTAAAAATAATGCTTTGTACTAAAGCTGAATATTGGTCTTTTTTTTGCATAGTGATGTAATCACAAAACTCTTGAATCATTTTGTGATTGATTTTTTCCATTTGTGAGATTGTATTTGCATTGGCTAAGGCAATGGATTCCTGGTAAGAAATTTGATGTATTACTGGGGCAGGAACTCCTGCTTCATAGGCAGCAATTCGTGTCATGGCACGATTTATAGCATAACCACTAAGAGCAGAGCCTTTGGCATTGTTTTTTTGCCATAGGCGATTAGAGTGGTTTGATAGAGTATCTCTATAGGAAATTGCCGTATGAAAATCACCTTCTTTTATGGCATCCATATATTTCTTTTCCATATCATAATGCAACTCTAAGTTTGCATTGCTAATATCCGTTTCATCTAAGTGAGCAACCTCATCAGAAATTTCATCTGAAGTTTTAAAAAAAGTATAGTGCTCTGTTAAATGTGTTAGTTGAAACTCCTTTAGAATGTAATTTATAATTCTTCCAATTTGAAGGTCTGGAAGGATTGGAAAAGAACCATAGTATATATTTAATTCCTGAGGAGACATTGACAGCTGATAGTGATTAATGATTTGAATGCATTGTTTTGCAGAAATCTCATCAGCAAGATATGGTCCGATGATTACTGGTACTTTGTTAAAATAAAAAAGAATAATACGCAAATGTAGGGAGTCTTCGTAGTAGTTGATGTTATCCTGGTGGCTTTTATTCAGAATTAGTTCTAAGGCTTCTGGCTGTAGCCAGGATTGTTCTTTGGCCAATCGATTATTGTCGCAAAAGGCTACAATATCAGATTTGGATTCAAAAGAGCGCATATTCAATTGAAAGATACTTTGCAACATCCCTTTTACAATTTCTAAAATTGACGTATTATCAGTCATAAGAAGACTCCTTTAAAAACATAATAAAATCATTTTAAACAATCATATATTGAAAAACAACAGGAGGTTTTATGAAGAAAACAGTTATTAATAACGGGTGGTTATTTTCCAAAGCAGAAGGAAAAAAATATGAAGAAAATGTTGATGTGACATCCATCGACTGGAAAAGGGCAAAAGAGGTAATCCTTCCACATACCTGGTTTAAAGAAGAAGATCAATATCGGGGACTTACTTATTATAAAAAAGAATTAACGATTGACTATAAAGAAGATGAGGTATATTACATCGAGTTTGAAGGGGCAGATCAACGTTGCAAGGTTTATTGTAATGAAACATATCTTGGAGAGCATAAGGGTGCATATGCAACCTTTCGATTTATGCTACCAGATGAAGATGTAAGCCAGGGACAGGTGACAATTACAGTTCTTTTAGATAATAGTAATTGTGATGAGGTATCTCCAATGTTTGGTGATTTTACTGTCTTTGGAGGCCTTTTTAGAAATGTAAGTATCTTAAGTGCAAAGAAGAATCATTTCGATTATTTATATTTTGGAACAAAGGGACTTATTCTTCGAACAAGGGTAGAGGACAACAAAGGAATCATTGAAGTAGAGCCTCACACCGTAACAGAAAAAGAAGGTACCATCTGCTATCAGGTATTCGATGAATCTAATGAGTGCATCGTAGAACTTGAAGAAAAAGAAAATCAAAATGCAGTGCTTTGTGTTAATGATGTAAAGCTTTGGAATGGTCGAAAGGATGTGAATTTATATTGCGTGAAAGCATCCTTGAAAGTGGATGAAAAAGTCTGGGATGAAGTTTCACTTACCACAGGATTTAAGAATTTTTCTATGGACCCGGATCATGGAGCATTCCTAAATGGAGAGCATTTGAAATTAAAAGGCGTTGCAAAGCATGAAGACTTTGGAAGTAAACACAATGCAGTCACAAAAAAAGAAATTGAAAAAGATTTTGAATTGATCTCTGAAATTGGAGCGAATGCGGTTCGACTTTCTCATTATCAGCATCCACAGGAGACATATGATATTTGTGATAAAGAGGGATATCTTGTATGGGCAGAAATACC
>JAIKXK010000055.1 GCA_024684155.1 Lachnospiraceae bacterium
GTTCATACGAACAAGTAAATCTCTTACTCTGAAATCTTCCTGTTGCATAAGCTCGTTACATTTGTCATAAGTTTCCTTTGCACTCTTTGGAGAAAGAGGAGTATCAATACCGAAGTATCTCTTTAACTCCATTGCTGTCCAGTGATACAAAGGATTTCCGAAAAGCTGTGGAATGGTAGCTGCCCATGATTCAAACTTTTCATAAGGAGCTGCATTTCCTGTAATCTTTTCTTCATCAATACCGTTTCCTCTCATAGCACGCCACTTGTAGTGATCGCCGCCAAGCCAGGCATCGGTAATGCTTTCATAATTATTATTATCATAAATTTCCTTTGGAGACAAATGATTGTGGTAATCCACGATTGGCATTTTCTCTGCATGTTCATGATACAAAATTTTTGCCACATCATTTGTCAAAAGAAAATCTTCATCCATAAATGCTTTCATAGACTATACTCCTGAGTAAGCTGAGAATCCACCATCGATTGGAATAACAACACCTGTTACGAATCCAGCCATCTTTTCATTTAATAAGTAAAGAAGAGTTCCGTTTAATTCTTCTGCTTCACCAAAACGTCCCATAGGAGTAGCAGCTAAAATCTTTTCTGTACGAGGGGTTGGTTTACCATTCTCATCGAAAAGTAAGTCTTTGTTCTGCTTTGTTACGAAAAATCCAGGTGCAATAGCGTTTACACGGATACCAGCCTTAGAGAAATGAACAGCTAACCACTGTGTAAAGTTTGAGATAGCAGCCTTTGCTCCTGAGTAAGCTGGAATCTTTGTAAGTGGTGTGAAAGCATTCATAGAAGAAATGTTAATAACGCTGCAGTTTTCACGGCCAACCATATCCTTTGCAAAAATCTGTGTAGGAAGTAAAGTTCCGATGAAGTTTAAGTTGAATACGAACTGTACGCCTGACTGATCTAAATCAAAGAAAGAAACTAAATCTTCTTTATCTTCATCACCTAACTCATAGTATTCGTTCGTTGTGTTTGCTCTAGCGTTGTTTCCGCCAGCACCATTGATTAAGATATCGCAAGGACCAAAGTCTTTTAATACAGCTTCATGGCAAGCTTCTAAGCTTTCTTTTTCCAAAACATTTGCCTTGTATCCCTTTGCTTCAAAACCAGCATCTCTAATTTCTTTTGCATAAGCTTCAGCAGCTTCTTCATTTAAGTCTAAAAGAGCAACTTTTGCTCCCTGTTCAGCTAATGTCTTTGCAAACATAGAGCATAAAACTCCGCCTGCTCCTGTTACAACTGCAACTTTTCCCTTAAGATTTAAACTATAATCGCTCATTTAAAATACCTTCTTTCTTATTTATCATTCTTTTCAATTGCTTCAAATAAGCCGTTAATATAGGTAGCGCCTAATGCTCTATCATAAAGACCATATCCGGCACGTCCTGTTTCACCCCAGATCATTCTTCCGTGGTCAGGTCTTACATATCCGCTAAATCCACCATCGTGAAGTGCCTTTGCGATAGCATACATATCTAATGAACCACAGGATGAAAGATGAGCTCTTTCTTCAAATCCATCTTCTACCAATGCTACGTTTCTTAAGTGCGCAAAGTGAATTCTTCCCATCTTTGCGTATTTATATGCCATAGTAGCTACATCATTCTTTGCAGAGCATCCTAAAGATCCAGTACAAAGTGTAATTCCGTGATGAGGATCATCATATAATGATAAGAAACGATCTAAGCTCTTTTCATCAACGATGATACGTGGTAATCCAAAAATGCTCCAGCATGGATCATCTTCATGGATTGCCATGTTAACATCACATTCAGCTGCTACGGGGATAATCTTTTTAATGAAGTACTCTAAGTTGTCCCAAAGATCATCTTCTGTCATCTGATTGTATTCTGCAACCACAGCTGCTAATTCTTCTCTGGTGTAACTTGCGTCCCATCCAGGAAGTGTTAAATCACTATCACCATTTAAAGGATTTACCTTATCTACCTGTGACTGATAGTAAACTAAAGAAGTAGATCCATCTCCAAGGGGATGATCAAGCTGAGTTCTTGTCCAGTCAAATACAGGCATGAAGTTGTAGCATACACACTTGATTCCCGCTTTTGCTACACGTCTGATATTTTCACAATAGTTTTCAATGTATTTATCTCTGGTAGGTTTTCCTAATTTAATGTCTTCATGTACAGGAATACTTTCGATAACTTCAAAGTTAAGTCCAGCATCTTCTGTCTGTTTCTTCAAATTTGCAATGGATTCCTCTGGCCATACCTCACCAACAGGAACATCATAAACTGCAGTTACGATAGAATCCATTCCAGGAATCTGACGAATGTGATTTAAGGTTACAGGATCTTCCGGTCCGTACCAACGAAAAGATAACTTCATACATATACCTCCAAATTATTTTGCCTTTTGTATCTGTCTCCATATTAACCCCTTTTTTTACAATAGACTATTGTTATTTTATTCATTTAAATTGTAAAAATGAATATAACGTGTTATACTTGGTTCAGTTACAGAATTTGAATGGAGGAAAAATTTTGGCATATATCGAATCAGGACTCTTTAACTCGGACATGCAACATCCGGAATTTGAAATTCATCATAGAAGAGATGACATTGAATCTTATCATCCCTCATCAGAAAAACAGCCTATTCAGTTGCATCATCATGACTTTTATGAGGTTTACTATTTTATCTCAGGAAATGTTGACTATTTAGTAGAGAATAAAACCTATCATTTGCATCCCGGAGATTTACTTTTAATGTCGCCATTGGAATTACATCAACCGGTATTTCGAGAGGATAGTGGTATCTATGAACGTATTGTTCTTTGGATTGATGGAAAGAAATTATCTGAGTTATCCAATTCCGAAATTTCCTTTTTATCCTGTTTTAAACAAAGTCAAAGTGACACAGATGCACACCTGTATCATATAAAAGAAGAAAAGCAAAAAACACTACAATACTTCTTAGACGAATTAATCTCAACTACACAGGCAGATAACAAGTATTCCTCATTGATTGCGAATTCTCTTTTAACCATGTTACTTTGTAACTTCCATAAATTAGCATCTCAGGACAGTAACGCAAAAGATCACAGACGTATGTCCGTACAAATTGCAAACTGTGTTGATTACATTAATATGAATCTGGATAAAAACCTGTCTCTTGATTTATTAGCAAAGGAATGTTTTATTTCAAAGCAACATTTACTTCGTACCTTTAAAGAAGCTATGGGATTTTCTGTTCATCAATACATTCAAAAGAAACGTCTGCTTATGGCGAGACAATATATGCAAAATGGCGACTCTCCAAAGGAAGCTGCCATGAAGTGCGGATTTTCAGATTACTCTGTTTTCTACCGCGCATACCGCAAAGAATATGGAAAAAGCCCATCCAAAAATTAGATTGATTTTAAGACCGAGTGCCTTTGGCCTCGGTCTTTTGCAATATTTGGCTACTTTTTTATCTCAGATGGCAAGTAATTTCTATTTCACCCGCTATAATGAAAAGCGTAACAGAGATAGTGAGATGAAGAAATGAGGTAAGAAATGATTTCATTACAGAAAGCTTTTAAAGAAGCAGTAGACTTCGTAAACTTTATTAGATATTACAACGACGAACAATATCGTTAATTCGATATTATCCTATATAACCCCTATATATATAACCCCCCTTTTAAAAAGCCCATCGGTATGAACCGACGGGCTTTTCCTCATTTCTATAAGCTTTTATTTAAAAGAAAGAAGCCTCTTTCTTTTTATCGAATTGCATTTTTCATGGAAGCAACATAGTCCGCTACATAAGGAACACAATCTTTTCCATATTGGGCACAAAGTTTTACAATGGCAGATCCTACAATAACACCATCTGACTTTTCCGCCATATTCCTTGCCTGCTCTGGTGTGGAAATTCCAAATCCTACTGCCGCAGGAATATCACTTACTTCTTTTACTAAGCTCACCATAGCACCAATATCTGTGGTAATTTCACTTCGAACACCTGTTACTCCAAGAGAAGACACGCAGTAAACAAATCCTTCTGCATCCTTGGCAATGGTTTTTATTCTCTCATGAGAAGTAGGTGCTATTAAGGAAATAAAATCTAAATCATAGTTTCTGGCCACAGTAGCAAATTCTTCTTTTTCTTCAAAGGGAACGTCAGGCAGAATAAGACCGTTCATTCCCACTTCCTTAGCCTTTTTCATGAAACGATCAATGCCATAGGAAAATACCACATTGGCATAGGTCATAAAGACCATAGGAATCTTTGTATTTTTTCGAATTTTTACTACCATATCAAAAATCTTATCGGTAGTTACGCCACCAGATAAGGCTCTAATGTTTGCCTCCTGAATAACAGGACCTTCTGCTGTGGGATCAGAAAATGGAATTCCAAGTTCGATTACATCTGCCCCTGATTTTTCCATAGCATATACTAACTGTTCCGTTACATCTAAGGATGGATCCCCACAAGTAATGAAAGGAATAAATGCCTTTCCCTTTTCAAATGCTTCTTTGATATTACTCATTGATATTCTCCCCTCTGTAGCGGGCAATGGCCGCTACGTCTTTATCACCTCGTCCGGAAACGGTAATTACTACTATTTTGTCTTTCTCCATCTTTGGCACAATCTTTAAGGCATGAGCAATGGCATGAGAACTTTCAATGGCTGGGATAATTCCCTCTGTTTTTGATAAGTACTCAAATGCATTTACTGCCTCATCATCTGTAATGGAAACATATTCTGCTCGGCCACTATCGTAAAGCATGGCATGTTCCGGTCCAATTCCTGGATAATCCAATCCTGCAGAAATTGAATATACGGGAGCAATCTGTCCGTATTCATCCTGACAAAAATAGGATTTCATTCCGTGGAAGATTCCAATCTTTCCAGTGGCAATGGTGGCAGCAGTATCTTTTGTATTTACTCCACGTCCTGCAGCCTCACATCCAATTAAACGTACATTTTCATCTTCGATGAAGTGATAAAAGCTTCCTATGGCATTACTTCCACCACCAACACAAGCAAGGACAGCATCTGGAAGACGACCTTCTGCCTCCATCATCTGCTGTTTAATTTCTCTTGAGATAATGGCCTGATAATCTCTGACAATGGTAGGAAAGGGATGTGGCCCCATAACAGAACCAAGTACATAGTGAGTATCATCAATTCGATTGGTCCACTCACGCATGGTTTCTGATACGGCATCCTTTAGGGTAGCAGTACCAGATGTTACTGGATGTACCTTTGCTCCAAGAAGCTTCATACGATAAACATTTAGGGCCTGACGACGAGTGTCTTCTTCACCCATAAATACTTCACATTCCATACCCATAAGAGCAGCAACAGTAGCTGTGGCCACGCCATGCTGACCAGCACCGGTTTCAGCAATGACTCTGGTTTTTCCCATCTTCTTTGCCAAAAGTACCTGTCCAAGGCAGTTGTTGATTTTGTGTGCACCTGTATGGTTTAAATCTTCACGTTTTAAATATACCTTTGCTCCTCCTAAATCCTCTGTCATATGCTTTGCATAGTACAAACGGGATGGACGGTTTGCATAGTTATTATATAAATCTGTAAGTTCCTTATTAAACTCCGGGTCGTTTTTATAATGGTTGTAAGCTTCTTCTAATTCTATTACAGCATTCATTAAGGTTTCCGGGATGTATTGTCCACCATGAATACCAAATCTTCCGTTACTCATAACAATTCCTTTCTCTGTTTTACTAATCTTTTTTCTTATAATCAATGAGTTTCATTTTACGAAATTCTACTCATAATATCCATAATCATTTTTACTTTCTTTGGATCTTTATCTCCATTTGTTTCTAAGGATGAACTTAAATCAATGGCAAAAGGGTGTAGGGTATCAATGGCATTTTTTATATTTGTTTCATCTAACCCACCAGCCAAAAAATATTCTCTATCCATATCAGAAATCAGATTCCAGTTAAAAGACTCCCCACTTCCTTTTCCTGCATCTAAAAGCACGTAGTCTGCAGGGGACTCTTTTGCTCGAAAAACATCAAACTCATCCCGAACAATAATAGCCTTCATAACCGGCTTTTTTGTTTCCTGTTGTACATGAAAAATATAATCTTCATCCTCATCGCCGTGAAGCTGGGCCATATCAATTATCCCTTCATTTAAAAGACCAATCACATCCTCCACTGGAGAATTTACAAATACTCCCACCTTTGTAATAGAAGAGGATACTTCCTTTGATAATTCTCTTGCCACTTCTTTTGTTAAAGAGCGGTGACTTTTTGGAAAGTCTATGATAAAACCACAGTAATCTGGCAATTCCTGATTCATAATTGCCACATCTTCATGGCTTTTTATACCACATAGCTTAATTTTTGTTTTCATAAATTAATTCCTGTTTTATTTTTTAGAAAAATTCCTTTATTTTAGCGGTTTATAGGGCCACCATTTAAATCCTTCAGCATAGATTTTTTATCTTCAGCCCGCATTAAGGTCTCTCCAATTAATACTGCATCTATCTGATTTTCTCTTAATAATTCGATATCTTTTGCAGTTTTTATTCCACTTTCTGAAACAAATAAAACCTCAGAAGGCGCATTTTTTCTAAGGTTTACACTATTCATTGGATCTACGGTAAAGGTCTTTAAATCACGGTTATTTACACCGATAATTTTTGCCCCTTGAAGAACTCCGCGGTGGATTTCTACTTCATTATGCGCCTCAACTAAGGCATCCATCCCCAATTCTTCTGTTAACTCAATATATCTTTTTAACTCTTCATCCCTAAGAAGAGATACAATTAAAAGAATGGCAGAGGCGCCAAGATAAGCTGCCTCGTAGATCATATACTCATCAATAGTAAAGTCCTTACGAAGAACAGGGATACTTACTTCCTGGACAATTTCCTGTAAATACTGATAAGAACCTAAGAAATAGGAAGGTTCTGTTAATACAGAAATAGCTGAAGCTCCAGCTTTCTCATAATCTTTTGCAATTTCAAGATAAGGAAAGTCTTCCACAATAATTCCCTTGGAAGGAGATGCCTTTTTAACTTCACAGATATAACTCATTCCCGGCTTTTTTAGGGCTTCAAAAAAAGATGGATGTGTATATCCCTCTACATGAATTTTTTCATAGGTGATTTCCTTTAAGTCCTCAAGTGAAAGATGGGCTTTTTTATCTTCTATACGAATTCTAGTTTTTTCTGCTATCTTTTCTAAAATATTCTCTGCCATAGCTTATTACCCTTTACTTATTTGATTCCTCTACAAATTCTTGTAATTTTTTCTCTGCTGCCTTTGTATCAATAATCTCTTCCGCAAGACGAACCCCTGATAAGAAGTCTTTTGCCTTTCCTGCAATATATAAAGCAGCACCTGCATTTAAGCAAACTGCCTGACGTTTTGGACCCTGATCCTTTCCAGATAAAATATCTCTTGTAATCTGTGCATTTTCTTCCGGTGTTCCACCAACTAATTCTTCTTTTTCACAAGTATCATATCCAAAGTCCTCCGGACGGATACGGTAGGTTTTCATTGGCTTGTCTCCATCTATTTCACAAATCAGGGTAGGGGCACTTAATGAAATCTCATCCAAACAATCCTCTCCATATACTACCATACCTCTTTTCACACCGAGGTTTTTTAATACCTTTGCAAGAGGTCCTACCAAACCTTCGTCATACACACCCATAACCTGCATGGAAGCACCTGCCGGGTTTGTAAGTGGTCCTAAAATATTAAAGATGGTACGAATTCCAAGTTCTTTACGAATTGGTCCTACATACTTCATTGCTGGATGATACTTTTGAGCAAAAAGGAAACAAATATTAATCTTATCTAAAAGAGCCTTATTCTTTTCTGCGTCTAAGTCAAGTTTTACTCCTAAGCTTTCTAGGCAATCCGCTGCTCCGGATTTGGAAGAGGCAGCTCTATTTCCATGTTTTGCCACAGGAACACCGGCAGCTGCAATTACAATAGAAGAGGTAGTAGAAATATTAAAGGAGTTTGATTTATCTCCACCGGTTCCAACAATTTCAAGTACATCCTTGTCATTTAAAAGCTTTTCTCCTGCAGCTCTCATTCCTTCTGCAGAAGCAGTAATCTCTTCAATGGTTTCACCCTTCATGGATAGGGCAGTAAGATAGGCTGCTTTTTGCACATCAGATGCTTCTCCGCTCATAATTTCATCCATTACCACGCGAGCTTCTCTGTAATTTAAATCTTCTTTATTTACTACTTTTTTAATTACTTCTTCGATCATCATAATCTTCATTCCTTTCAATGTCTCTTTTTTCTTTGTTATTATTTCTTGATTTTTATCCTCTTATATAAGAGATAAAATTTTCTATCATCTGTTTTCCATCTGGTGTCATAACACTTTCCGGATGGAACTGAACACCAAAAATAGGGTAGTGTTCATGCTCAATGGCCATTACTTCCCCTTCCGGAGAGATGGCAGTAACCTTTAATTCCTCTGGCAATGTATCCTCTTCAACAGCTAAGGAGTGGTATCTTGCTGCATAAAACTCCTTTTCTAAGCCATTTAACAGAATACTTTCTCCCACACGCTCCATTGGCTTCTTTTTCCCATGCATCAGTTCCTTTGCATAGGTTACAGTTGCACCAAAGGCTTCGCAAATGGATTGATGTCCCAGACAAACTCCAAGGATTGGAACCTTTCCTTTAAAATACTTAATAGCATCAATACAAATTCCTGCATCCTTTGGCTTTCCTGGTCCAGGGGATAAAATCAAGGCCTCTGGCTCTAAAGCCTCTATTTCCACCAAGGATAGTTCATCATTTCGAATTACTTTAATATCTTCTTCCACAGATCCTATAAGCTGATAGAGGTTATAAGAAAAGCTGTCATAATTATCAATTAATACAATCATTTCAAACCTCCTTTCGCCTTCTCCATGGCAAGAACTACTGCCTTTGCCTTATTTTGACATTCCATAAACTCCTTTTCTGGTACCGAGTCCGCCACGATACCAGCTCCAGAGCGGACACAAACTTCATTATTCTTCTTATATACTAGTCTTATGGAGATACATACATCCAGGTTACCTGCAAAATCCAAATATCCAATGGCACCTCCATAAATACCTCTTTTTGACTCTTCTAGCTCCTCAATAATCTGGCAAGCTCGAAACTTTGGTGCTCCTGAAAGGGTACCAGCAGGTAAAATCGCATCCACTGCATCAATGGCATCCTTATCATCACGAATTTCTCCTACCACAGTAGAACCTATATGCATAACCTGAGAATACCTTTGAATGGACATATAATCCTCCACTTTTACGGAGCCAATCTTTGAGATTCGACCCATATCGTTTCGGCCAAGGTCCACAAGCATGTTGTGTTCTGCTAATTCTTTTTCATCGGAAAGCAGATCCTTTTCTAAAGCCAGATCCTCTTCTCTGTTTTTTCCTCTTGGTCTTGTACCAGCCAGTGGAAAGGTAGAAAGTCTTTTTCCTTCTTTTTTTACCAGAGTCTCTGGTGAAGCACCGGCGATTTCAATATTATCACTGTTAAAATAAAACATATAAGGAGAGGGGTTAGAACCTCTAAGTACACGATAGGTATCAAATAAAGATCCCTTTGCCTTTGCCCGTAAAGGATTGGATAGTACTACCTGGAAGATATCTCCCTCTTTGATATAGTGCTTTGCCTTTTCAATCATGGTACAAAACTTATCCAGTGGAAACTTTGGTGTCATTTCTCCTAAAAGTTCCAGTGGCTCAAACTGTTTCTTTTCTCCTTTTTCCAAAAGAGAAATAATGCCTTCAATTTTCTTATCAGCTTCTTTATAACTATTTTCAATATCATCACAAAATACACCGGCAATAATATAAATCTGCTGTTTGTAATGATCAAAAGCAATGACCTGATCAAAAAGCATTAAGTCCAGGTCGTTAAAATCATCTTCCTTTGAAGAAAGCTTTAACTTTGGCTCTGCATATTTGATGTAGTCATAGGAAAAATATCCTACCAATCCTCCAGTAAAGGTTGGTAGTTCCTCCATCACAGGACTTTTATAGTCTGCCATTATCTTTCGAATCACTTCCCCAGGATGGGAAACTTTTTGTTCACGTACTACCTTGTCTCCCTCCTCTGTGGTTTGGGAAATTTTTAAATGACCATCCGTACAGGTAATTTCCATATCCGGGTGATATCCTAAAAAAGAATATCTACCAAAGCCTTCTTCCAAAGAAGCACTTTCCAGTAAATAGCAATGACGGGATGCCTTTCTTAAAATTCTCATTACCTCAATAGGAGTGTAGGCATCTGAATATATGGTTTGCCAGACAGGAATCCTCTTATATTCTTTATTTTTTGCCAGCTGTTTTACTTCATCCAATGTTGGATACATGGGATTCCTCCTTTCAATTTCAAAATTTATACAAATAAAAAAGTCCTCGACAGAAACTACATTTCTGTCAAGGACGAATAATCAAAACTATCCGCGGTGCCACCTTGATTTGTGATACTCACACGCTTATAGGATACCAACATATCCCTGGCAACTAACGTATGCCTTCACGTCACGAAATACTAAGTAAAACCTTTCCTCGTGCCCTCCGCGGTCCATTTGAAAATCAGCTTACCACCTGGCTCTCAGCATCCCAGGCTCTCTGTAGGGGCTTACAATTAACGTTATCTCCGCATCAACGGTTTAAAACTTTATTAAGTTAAAGCAATTATAATCGCAATTTAGAATTTTTGCAATCATTAATTTTTAAAATTTCAAATTTTTATGAATCCAAATCTTCCATAATCATCTCGGCTGCTTTTCTTCTGGAAATTCCGTTGTTCATAGCTGTCTTTCCTATGAATCGATGGGCATCATCTTCCGTCATATGCTTTTCTTCCATTAGCATAAGCTTTGCCTTTGAAACGATACGTACCTCCTCGGTTTTTTCCTGGGCCTTTTGCAGCTTTTGTTTTAAATTATGAACCACATTTTGCCTAGCCTTCATATATCGAAGAGCCTTATCCAGTTGGAACATCTGAGAGGGAGAAGGCATAACCATAATTCCATAATCACTAAGACGATCTGTTACGTCTTCGTAAATTTCTCTCGGTACCTCCACCAATACAGAAGCCGTGCTGTCTTCAACAGCATCTAAGGCTAAATCCAATCCCAAATCATCTGGAAGTGGAAGCCGCATTACAATAATATCGTAATTCTGCTCTAGTATAGCCCTACGAGCTGCTGCACAGCTTTTTCTTACATCTATGGTTAGAAATCCAACCAGATGCTTTTTCACCTGCATTTCAAACTGTTCCGTAGAGGATATGATTAATATGGAATGGGATATATCTTTTTGCTTTGCCATAAGATATTCTCTCCTTTTATCCTAATAACCTTTAGGAAACATATTCTTTAATAATTTCCTCAGGAACAATATTTTTAATAAATTCACTATCAAGTGCTAACTTTGCTGCTTCCTTTTTCGATGTAGGAAGGGCAGCAGCAAGGGCATCATCCTCTGGTAATTCCAACTTGTTTTCAATACCATAGATTCCTGCATAAATTAAAAGGGAATATACAAGGTATGGGTTGCTGGAAGCATCTGGTGAACGAAGCTCTACCCTGGTAGTTTCTTTATAGGTATCGATATATAAAAGCTCTGTATCATCCATGCTTGACCAATTTACCTTATCTGGTGCCGAATCATTTCCAAGTCTTGAGTAAGAATCTTCACTAGGATTTAAAAATAAGGTCATTTCACGAATCTTATCTAAAATTCCTGCTGCAGCATACTTTGCCATATCTTCTCCAGCAGAATTTCTGGCATAGATATTAATGTGATATCCATTTCCCGGTTCTGACTCTAGGGGTCTTGGAGAAAAATCAGCATCGAGGCCATAGCGATCTGCAATGGTGCTAACAACCATCTTAAAGGTGGTCATTTGATCTGCTGCCGTTAGAGGCTTTCCATAGTGGAAATCAATTTCGTTCTGTCCTGGACCTCTTTCATGATGGGATCTCTCTGGTGTTAATCCCATTCTCTCAATGGTAAGACAAATTTCACGACGCACATTTTCACACTTATCCAATGGTGCAATATCTAAATATCCAGCTCTGTCATAAGGAGTTCTCGTTGGATTTCCATCGTCATCCTTTAAGAACAAATAAAACTCTGTCTCTGTTCCAAATTTAAATCG
>JAIKXK010000070.1 GCA_024684155.1 Lachnospiraceae bacterium
GCATAATTTACCACGGACATAAAATAAGGTCGCGGCACCCCTTCTGCGTCTTCTCTTAAAATCATTTCATCCATACCCATAATCGTATTAATTGGAGTTCTGATTTCATGAGAAATATTTGCCAAAAATCTGGACTTGGCAGAGTTTGCTCTCTCCGCCTCATCTTTTGCCTGAGCAATTTCTACATACTGTCTTCGAATAACAGTTTGGCGCATAATCCACCAGACAATAAAACCTACTACTGCTGCCATTAAAGCAATCAGTAACAAATTTACCCAAAGCTGTTCAAAAATCTGTGGTTCTTTATAAAATTTAAACACTTCACTTTGGATTACATTTCCTGTTTGCACATCTAGGATTTCAATATGAAGGGTATAATTACCATAGCCTAAACCCGTGAATTCTAATTCCTTTAACTCACTTCGGTTACTCATATCTCCATCATCCCCACTTCCTTCTAAATACATATGCACCAAAGGATCATTTAGGGTATAGTCTAAAACTGCTGGATAAATCTGGATACGGTTAATATCTTTTGATATATAATAGGTTCCATCAGATTTTGGCGGTGTATCGATATAGTCTTCAAACACTGCAGTCACTTCTATTTTTAACTCATCATAATCGGAATAGAAATTATTCAGATTAACTCTTGTTACCCCTTTTGTTCCTGCAATATATAAATTTCCATCCTTATCCAAATCAGACTGGGTATGTAAAATCGGAAGAGAGGTTAATCCATTTGTAATGGCATAAAGACGATATTCAAATACACAATCATTCATCATTTCATCTGTTCTGGCACAAAACAGTCCACAGGAGGATAACACCCAGGTATTTCCATTTTCATCATTAAATAAATCAAAGTTATTTCCATAAGGAAAAGAAGTGACAGTATGAACTTCTCCATCTTTATAGTACTGAATGGCATTGGAAGTGATTATCCAAATAACACCATTTTCTTCGTCATTTTTGATTCGAATCACAACATCACTGGATAATCCATCCTCAGTGGTATAGTGATAAATCTTCCTATTCTGCACTCGATACAAGCCTGCGCCATCAGTGCCAATAAAATAATTTCCGTCTTCCCCTTCTTCTGAATCTAAAAATACAAGGTTTTGAATTCCCTCTTTTTCACCTACAACATAAACGACTTTTTCATCCTGTATCACTGCCAAGCCTTCGTTGGTACAAGCATAAATAGTGCCATCTTCTCCTACATCCGTACATCGTACTTCATTTGTAGGCATACCATCCTCTTTATTGTAATTTACAATGGTTCCATCAGCATTTACACACACCAATCCCAAATCAGAATCAAAGGTGGAAATCCATAACCGATTCAATTTATCTTTTGTTAAACAGCGAACCACAGCATCTCCAATATAGTTAGAGATATCATTTTCTATGATTTCCAAATCTCTTCCTAAAATGTGAAGACCATGGTCTGTTCCCATGTACAAAGAATAGTTATACCAGCAGGTAGAATAAACGATTTCTTCCTCTAGTCCTGCTGTTTTTGTAACATTTAAAAAATTGGTAAGTATCACCTTCATGACACCCTGTTTCGAAGAAGCAATCCATAAATTTCCCTGATAGTCCGCTGTCATCATTTCAATTCCACCAGTGATTGGAAGATACTCTACCATATGAAAATTATTGCCTGTATCTAAATACCCAACTGATTCTAAAGAGGTAATCCACAGCCGATTACAGGCATAGTGAAACCACTTAATAGAAGAAAGACCTGAAATAGTAAGTCTTTGAAAATTATTCATGGAGCTATTAAAACTACCATAGTAAACGCTACCCTTTTCCGTACCTAAATACACATGGCCTGCATTATTTGGATCTGCAAATACAGCAGTGATTTTTCCAATTCCTTCATTGGTTCCATTGATTTCCCGTACAACTTCTCCATCATCTATAGCAAAGGCTTTTCCACTTTTGGTAAACCCATATACCACACCCTCAGAATCAGAAATCAAGCCAAGAATTCGTTCATTTGCAATTTCAGTATCTGTAAGATTTGTGCAGTTTAAATCCTCATCTGCTACTGCCACTCCCGCTGTGGTTCCGATATAAATATTTCCATATTCATCCTCTGCAAAGTTTCTGATAGATGCAGAGGGTAATTCCTCACAATAGGTAGCTTCTATCGTATGCTTTTCATTGATTACCATAACACCGGTGTCATTTGTCCCCACCCAAATTCGATGCTTACTGTCTTCAAATAAGGCCCGGCCATTGGATAGTTCAGCGGTGGTAACGATGCGTTCAAAGGAATTTCCGTTATACAAAAAAATTCCAGCATTAGAAGCAATCCAAATATATCCTTTTTCATCACATAAAAGATAATTTGCTTCTGATGTTGGAAGTCCATTTGTGGCATCATAAATCTGGCCGCTATAGCCTACATCCTCTAACTGTCCAGATGCAGCATAGCCACCGCCCACCATTTTTTCTGTTGTTTCTGAAGATTCATAGGTATATCCTTCCTCTGCATTAGCAAAAAGATTTATACTACAAAATGAAACTCCAGCTATCATCACTGCTACAAGAGCATAAAAACCTTTTCTCCCCTTCATGTCACTCTCCCAAAGACACTACTCTTTTTAACCAAGGATTCTTTCTCATCCTGATCAACCACCTATAGAACATTAGTGATTGATAAAAAACACCTTTAGTTTATTTAATAACTCTTCTCTTTGAATTGATTTCAACAAATATCCTTCCGGCTTTAGAGCCACCACAGACATAACACTTTCCTTCGTATCATTTCCTGTCAAAAAGATGACTGGTATTTGACTTGTGGAAGGATCTTCCCGAACCATTTCAAGTACCTGTGGTCCGTTGGTTACCGGCATTTCATAATCCAAAAGAATTAAATCTGTTTTTGGATGAGTTCCAAGCCACTTAAGTGCTCGAACGCCAGAGGTCACTACCGAAATATTATAATAAGGCGACAACCAATCCCGAACCAAAGACCCATAGGATGGATCATCATCTACCAATAGCACATTTCGCTTTAGAGCTCCGCTTTCTTCCTCCTGGAAATATACATTAATGATAGATGCTAAATTTCCATAATCAATAGGTCGCGACACCATATCATAAATCATCTTTGGCACATTTTCTTTTCGTAGTTCTATGATATCTGTTTTTTCACCAATAATTAGAATCTGTTTATCATCATCCTCTAATCGGTCAAACAAAAATCCCTTTAATTCTGTAGAAACCACTTCACCTTTTTCAAGATAGTAAATATAAAAGGAAAAATCATCCCATTGATCATTAATGGTTCCTAGTTTTGCCGGCACAAATTCACAAAGAATTCCATATTCTTCCAGTTTTTCAATCAAAACCCGAATCATAAAGCTTTCTTTTCCAGCAATTAACATCACTCTCTCTTTTTTCATTTATCTCACCTGGTCCCTTATAGTCCGAAGCATCCGCCTCCAATGAATTCCCGCACCAATGAATTATTTGCTATGTCTTCCGTAGGCATTGGAAGCACATAATCTAACAGTTTTAACAATCGATTGGCCTCCACATACTGCTTATCCCCTGGTTCAATGGCATAAAGCTGAGGCTGACAAAAGGTCTTTAACACAGCCATTTCATAAATGAGGGCTGAGTTAAACATTGCATCTGCCCCTTCCTGAAATGGGAAAATATTCTTTTCCTCCCCACGGCGAACAGAATCCCACATATCAATGGTTCCCGCTGCAGAGGTACCTCTGGTTCTTGCATCACGGACAATTCTTCGAATCAATCGTCCATCTGTAGTAGACAGGGGATTGTGCTCATCAATAGATAACTGAGTCAGTGCAGAAATATAAATCTTGTATTTTGACTCCTTTGGTAAAGAATAAGAAAGCTTATCATTTAAGCCATGAATTCCTTCTATAACAAGTACATCATCTTTTCCAAGCTGCATGTATCTGTCGTGATATTCTCTATTTCCCGTTTTAAAGTTAAAGGTTGGAAGTAAGGTTCTTTCTCCCTTTAACAATTTTTGCATATCTGAATTAAATAACTCAATATCCAACCCTTCTAAGGCTTCAAAATCTTTTTCTCCAAATTCATCCAAAGGAATCTGATCACGATTTAAATAGTAATCATCTAAAGGGAATGGATGGGGTTTTAGACCTCTTGCCTGTAGTTGGGTAGAAAGTCTGTGAGAAAAGGTCGTCTTTCCGGAAGAAGAAGGACCGGCTATCATAATAAACTTTGTATCAGGATTTCCTACGATTTCCTTTGCCAAAGAACCAATCTGCTCTTCCATCAAAGCTTCCTGTGTCAAAATAATTTCTCTGGTTTTTCCGGCAGCGATAGCATCATTTAGCGCTCCCACTGTACCGATTTCCATTGTTTTTCCCCATTCAGATGAAGTCTTTAAGGTATTAAACAATTTCACTGCAGGATCAAAAGGCGCAATCTTATATGGGTCTTTTTTCGTTGGATACAAAAGCATAAAACCATCTTCAAACTTCTTTAAATCAAAGGTATGAAGATAACCTGTTGAAGGAACCATGAAGCCATAAAAATAGTCTCTACAGCCATCTAAATCATAAATATTAATATTAGAACTGGTACGATAGCGAAGAAGTCTCTCCTTGTCTGTCATACCCTTTTCTTTGAAATACTCTTTGGCATTAATGGTCTTTTCCACATTCTTCGTAATAGGAAGGTCTTTTTCCACTAAAGCCATCATGGTATTCTTTAAACAAGAAACAAACTCTTCTGTGGCGTTTGCATCATCTTTTAATTTGCAAAAATAACCATCCCCTAAAGAATACATTACTCGAACATCTTCTTTTGGATTTAACTCCATAAGCGCTCGTTCCATTAAAAAGATTAAACTTCTTCTATAGGTTCGACGGCCGTTTTTTTCGTAAGTACTTTCAAAGAAAACTTTTGCACCATCTTCTACAGGTTTAAACAGTTCCACAAATTTTCCGTCTACCTTTGCAAGAACGATATCTTTATAGCTGTCCCCACAGGCTTTTTTTGCTATATCGCGATAAGTCGTCTCTTCTGTAAAAGAAATGGCTTTTTCCCCTTCAATGTTTACAGTTACTTTTCCCATAGTAATACACCTCCTGTCCTATCCAAGCCAATAGGGCATACGAATCGGCTCTTCAAATATATCAATAGCGGTCTTTCCTTTTAAATACATGGCCATATGTTCAATAAAGATATGTTCAATACCATAATGACCTGCATCAATAATACTAAGGTTTCGTGCCACCGCATCAATTCCACTATGATGATCGATATCACCAGTGACTAATACATCAGCCCCAAATCGAATGGCACAATCAATTTCACTTTTTCCAGAACCTGGAGAAAGTGCCACCGTGCTAATAAACTGATTTTCATCTCCAAACACCTGGACATAAGGAAGACGAAAGGCTTCTTTTACCTTAAGGGCATAATCCTTTAAAAGCATAGGCTCATCTAATAAAGAACCAAGACGACCAATGCCTACATTTACATCGTACTCTCCATCTATCTCGCATGGATCTAAGGCGATGGTATGATCTAATCCCAATCGTTTTTCTGCTAATTCTCCCATACCGTGAATATCAAAATTCGTATGCATGGCATAATAAGCAATATGGTGTTCAATGAGTTTTATAATTCTTCTACCAATAAAATCATCTGCCACCACACGATCTATTTTTGAAAAAATCATAGGATGATGAGTAATTATCATATCCGCACCCTTTTCTATGGCGTGATCAATTACTTCATCTGTGGCATCAAGGGCAATATAGACCTTATTTACCTGCCACTGACCATCTCCAACCAATAGTCCTACATTATCCCAATCAAGTGCATCCTTTGATGGTGCCTTTTCCTCTAATAATTCAATTAACTCTGAAACCTTCATAGTACCCTCCTAGAAAGTTTAGCTTTCTATGCGTTCAATGGCTTTTTGAATCACCGAAAGCTTGTGAGAAATTTCTTCCATTCGCTCCGTGATTTTTTCATTTTCTTCCTGTTCGCCTAAGTGGGAAAGTGTCTCCTCCCATAGGTCCTTTTCTCTTAAAAGGTAGGTTAAAAGGAGCTGATTCTTCTGTTGAATCAAGAGTCCACCATAAGCAAATTCCTCTTCTTTCGTAGGAATATAGCCTTCTGCTTCCCGAAGAAAGACTTCATGGGCTACTTTCATAATAAAGTAGAATTTTCCCTCATCCAAAACAATATCTTCTGCCAAAAACTTATATCCGTGATGGGTTAAGAATTCACGAAACTCTTTAATTTCTGACTGAGGCTGTAGAATAAGTTCTTCCGTACGTTCACAGATTCTACGTCCCTTTGTAAGAATTTTTTCCATCAAAGGTCCACCCATTCCAGCAATTAAGATACATCTTGCTTCCTCTGGTTGTAGTTTTTCCACACCGTCAGAAAGGCGAAGTTCTATTTTATCTTCTAACCCTGCTTCTTTAATATGTTCCTTTGCCCGGGACAAAGGACCTTCTTTTACATCCATGGCAATAGCCTTCTTAATCCGGTTATTCTCTACCAGGTAAATAGGTAAGAATCCATGGTCTGTACCGATATCTGCTAAAACAGCACAGGCGGACACCTGGTCCGCCAAAGCTTTCATTCTCTTTGATAGTGTAATCATATTACTGTTCTAAATAATCCTTTAACTTTCTGCTGCGACTTGGATGACGAAGTTTTCTAAGAGCCTTTGCCTCGATCTGACGAATACGCTCACGAGTTACGTTAAACTCTTTACCTACTTCTTCAAGTGTACGGCTTCTTCCATCTTCCAAACCAAAACGAAGAATCAATACCTTTTGTTCACGCTCTGTTAAAGTTTCAAGGACTTCATTTAACTGCTCTTTTAAAAGTGTAAAGGTAGCTGCATCTGCAGGTACAGGTACGTTATCATCCTGAATAAAGTCTCCAAGATGAGAATCTTCCTCTTCACCAATTGGTGTTTCAAGAGATACTGGTTCCTGAGAAATCTTTAAGATTTCACGAACTCGCTCAACAGGAATATCCATAGCCTGAGCGATTTCTTCAGGGGTTGGTTCACGGCCTAACTCCTGTAATAGCTGACGTGACACACGAATAAGCTTGTTAATAGTTTCTACCATATGTACAGGAATACGAATGGTACGAGCCTGGTCTGCAATGGCACGTGTAATAGCCTGACGAATCCACCATGTAGCATAAGTAGAGAACTTATAACCCTTGGTGTAATCAAACTTTTCTACAGCCTTAATAAGACCTAAGTTTCCTTCCTGAATCAAATCAAGGAATAACATACCACGTCCAACATAACGCTTTGCAATAGATACAACCAAACGAAGGTTAGCTTCTGCAAGCTTCTTCTTTGCTTCCTGATCACCTTCAGCCATAGCCTTTGCAAGTTCGATTTCTTCATCTGCTGTAAGAAGAGGTACCTTACCAATTTCCTTTAAGTACATACGAACTGGATCTTCAATGCTGATTCCATCAGGAACAGAAAGATCAAGTTTTTCAACTTCTACTTCTTCTTCATCTTCAATAGCAATATCAATATCTTCATCATCTTCTGACATCATAAGTACATCAATTTTGTTACGACGTAAGAATACTAAGATTTTATTGTACTGCTCTTTGGAAAGCTTCAAATCCTTTGTAGCTTCCTGAATGTCTACTTCTTCAAGTAGATTGTTCTTTGAACTTGCAAGTTTTAATAAATCCTGTAATGCTTTTTCAAAGATTGCTGTTTGGTCTTCTGCTTTTTTTGTTTTCTTTTCTGCCATTTTTCATCCTCATTTCTATCTACTGATTTCATAGAAATCAATGGTTTCTAGTTCCTTTTGAAGTTTCTTTTCCTCCATTGTTTTTAACACAATGTTGGGGTCTGATTCTGCCATTTCATCCTTTTGTCTTTTAAAGGAATCCCGTTTGACTCTCATTACAACTTCCCGCAAAGCCTTGGATTTTTCTGCCGGGGATTCTAACTCTCCCACTGTCGCATGGAAAATCGACGCCACCTCCTGCTGTTCTTCCTCGTCTTCAAACAAATTAATAATGGTTGAAGGGGCTAAAGCATCCCGACTAATTTGGTCAAAAAGATGGGTTGCTGTAATTCGAAGAATACCTTCGGCAAAATCCTCTGCCGCAATATAGGTTCCTACTCCTTTTAAAAGGAAGGGCTCTTCAGAAATCCAGGTCAAAAGTAGCTTTTGAGCTTCTTCTGATGCTTTGTCTCTCATAGGCTTTTTCTTTTTCATGGGTGCTTCGTCAAATTCTTCTCGCTCATAATTTTTTTCCGGGTTGACTGCATCTTCTGCGGCAAGTCGGATTACCATTTGACGGAACTCGTCCTGGCGAATTCCATACTTTGAAGCCACTGCCTCAATGTAATTACTTCTTTCCAGTTCATCCGGAAAACGAACAATTCGTCCCGCCACCTCTTTAAAGAAGGCGGTTTTTGAAGTAGGATCTGACATATTATAATCCCGCTCAAGAATACGAATGGTAAACATAAAGCTGTTCTCAGCGTTTCTGATACGCTCTTCGTAGGCTTCTGGCCCAAGGGCTTTGATAAACTCATCCGGATCCTTATGGGGTTCCATGTTAATTATTTTACAGGTAATTCCTGCTGCCTTTAGGATAGGAATTGCACGAAGCTTTGCCTTCGTACCTGCTCCATCACTATCAAAACTCAAATAAACTTCACTGACAAATCTCTTGATTAAAGCGGCGTGCCCCGGAGTAAAGGCAGTTCCTAAGGAAGCCACCGCATTATCAAAGCCCGCCTGATGCAAGGCAATTACATCCATATAACCTTCACATAGAATAAAGGAATTTCGCTTTGTGGATCTGGCTATATGAAGTCCATACAAGGTTCTTGATTTATCAAAAATAGGAGTTTCCGGAGAATTTAAATACTTTGGCTCTCCTTCTCCCATAACACGACCACCAAAGGCAACCACACGCTTTTGTTGATCCATAATAGGAAACATGGCTCTATTCCAGAATTTATCGTGTCCACCTCGACGTTCATCAATGGTAATCACACCACTGTCTTTTAAAACATCATCGGAATATCCCTTTGACTTTAAATAGTGGTATAAGTCATCACTTCTTTTATCGGAATATCCAAGTCCAAACTTTTGCATGGTTTCTTCAGAAAGACCTCTGCTCTTAAAATAATTCAGGGCAGCCTCTCCTCTTTTGTCTCGCATAAGATAGTAGAAATACTTCGCAGTTTCTTTTTGTACATCAAACAGTTGGGCTTTCTTATTTTGATACGCACGCTGTTCTGCTGTCATTTCCTGCTTGGGAAGTTCCACTCCTGTCTTTTCCGCCAAATACTCAATGGCTTCTGGAAAGGTCATGTTTTCATGCTGCATTAAAAAGGTAAAGGCGTTTCCACCTTTTCCACAGCCAAAGCAATAAAACATCTGCTTTGCCGGGCTTACGGAAAAAGAAGGTGTCTTTTCATTATGGAAGGGACAAAGTCCAAAATAGGTATTGCCCTTCTTTTTTAAACTTACATAAGGAGATATTACATCTAAAATATCAACTTTAGAGCTGATTTCATTGATAATATCTTCCGAATACATCGGC
>JAIKXK010000097.1 GCA_024684155.1 Lachnospiraceae bacterium
TTGCCGGATATACAGATTACCGATGTGATAGAAATCCTTATTATCGCATGGTTTATTTACTATGTTTTGGCATGGATAAAAGATACACGAGCTTGGATGCTGTTTCGAGGAATCTTAATTATTATTGTATTTTTCCTGGCGGCAGCAGTGTTCCAAATGAATACTATATTGTGGTTGGGAGAGAAGCTAGTTAGCGCAGGAGTAATTGCGTTAATTGTAGTGTTCCAACCAGAACTTCGAAGTGCCCTGGAACGATTGGGAAGATCTAATCTTTTGAATCATTTCCTTCCATTTGCTACGCGCCCTACAGGACTTCGATTTTCAGATCGTACCCTAAATGATTTGGTAAAAGCCAGCTTTGAAATGGGAGCTGTAAAAACAGGAGCTTTAATTGTTATTGAGCAGGATGTTCAGATGACAGAGTATGAGCGTACGGGAATTCCTTTGGATGCATTATTAACTAAGCAGTTGTTAATTAATATTTTTGAAAAAAATACACCTCTTCACGATGGTGCTGTAATTGTTCGCGGAAATCGAGTGGTAGCAGCTACTTGTTACTTACCATTAACAGACTCTATGATGCTTAGCAAAGATTTAGGAACCAGGCATCGTGCGGCAGTTGGCGCCAGTGAGGTAAGTGATGCACTAATAATTGTGGTTTCTGAGGAAACCGGAAAAATTTCAGTGGCAAAAGAGAGTCGTCTGATTCGAGATGTAAGTCCGGAGGGATTAAGTGATATTCTAAAACACTTACAGGACCCTGAAATGAAATACAAAAAGGGCGAAAGTGTCCTTGCCCGTTTGGGAAGGAGGTTCCGCCATGAAAAATAAGTTGATAAATATTTTTATTAATAATATTGGACTTAAATTATTGGCAATTTTGTTTGCGGTGATTTTATGGCTTGTGGTTGTAAATGTAGATAATCCTTCTCAGTCCAAAAGTTTTACAGTTACAGTTCAGGTAACGAATGAGGATGTTCTTTTAGAGCAGGGGAAGTATTATACGATTCCAGATAATGCCAATACGGTAACCTTTAGAGTAACTGCCAGACGTTCCATTATGGAACAGCTTACAGCATCTGATTTTGTTGCAGTTGCAGATTTAAATAACTTAGAAAATGATAGTCGTATTCCAGTGGAAATTACGGCACAAAGATATTCGGGATCTGTTACGATTTCAGGTTCAACAAAGTATTTGACCGTTGAAATTGGAGAACGAATGACGACCAAGTACATTATTTCTGGAGTTTCCACAGGAGAGCCGGCAGATGGATATACGATAGACAGTGTTGAGGTTTCGCCAAATGTAATATCAATTTCAGGACCAGCGGAAGAAGTTTCAAACATTTCTTCAGTAGTGGCATATTGCGATGTGTCAGGAATGTCTACAGAAATTACAGAAAGTGTAGTTCCTAAGGTGTTAGATGCAAGTGGAAACGAAGTGGATACCACAAACCTTGAAATAAGTGAATCAACAGTGAATATTTCTGTTAGTTTCTTGAACGTAAAAACAGTGCCTGTAGAACTTGAAAGTACGGATTCAGAGCTGGCAGATGGGGCTGAATTAGAAGATGTATCCATTTCACCTTCAAGTATTGAAATTGTTGGTGACAGCACGGTATTAAATAATGTGTCATCCATAGTGATACCAACTTCAGTAATAGATTTTTCTGCCATATCTTCAGATTTTGAAACAGAAGTGGATGTTACCTCCTACTTACCAGATGGCGTAACCATTCGAAGTGGCACCAATGCAAAGGTAGTGGTTACGATTACGGTCGCTGAACAGGATACAAAATCCTTTAATGTACCAACCGGTAATATAACAGTATCAGATCTTTCTGATGGTCTGCTTTCAGAGTTTGAAGATGATACCGTAAGTGTTAAGGTTACAGGTGATGCAGATTTAGTTGCAGGTCTAAAGGCAAGTCAAATCAAGGGAAGTATTGATGCTTCGAGCATTACAAAAGAAGGAGAATATACCTTGAATATTACCTTTGATTTGGATGATGACCTTACGGTAACTGACACTAAGGTGAAGTTAATCGTGTCTTCTGAGGAAGTAACTGAGGAGGCTTCGGCAGATGACGATAATGAATAGAGGGTATTAATATGATTAGTAAAAAAGTGACAGTGAAGAATCCTTCGGGATTGCATCTTCGCCCCGCTGGAATGTTTTGCGATAAAGCTATGAAGTTCCAGTCACATGTTAGTTTTAAATATCACAACGATAGTGAGGCAAATGCAAAAAGTGTTCTTAGCGTATTAGGAGCATGTATCCGCAATGGGGATGAAATTGAAATTTGCTGCGAAGGAGAAGATGAAGAAGAAGCATTAGAAGCTTTAGTCGACCTCGTGGAAGGAGGTTTCGGCGAAAAAGCTTAGGACATAGGAAAAGGAGACATTGACATGTTAGATTACAAACGTTACAAGAAAAATCCTGTAGTGGATTTTAAGGACAGAACCTGGCCAAACAAAGAAATCGAAAAAGCACCAATCTGGTGTAGTGTGGATCTTCGAGATGGAAATCAAGCCTTAATTGAACCAATGAATGTTGACGAAAAAATGGAAATGTTTGATCTTTTGATTAAGCTTGGATTCAAGGAAATCGAGATTGGTTTCCCTGCTGCCAGCCAGATTGAATTTGATTTTTTGCGTAAATTAGTTGCAGAGAACAAAATACCTGATGATGTAAAAGTTCAGGTGCTTTCGCAATGCAGACAAGAATTAATCGACAGAACCTATGAAGCAATTCAGGGAATTAAAAATGTAGTATTCCATATTTATAATTCTACTTCTACCTTACAAAGAGATGTGGTATTTAATAAAAATGAAGACGAAATTGTACAGATTGCTATTGAAGGAACTCGTATGGTTAAGGAAGGCCTTCATAAGTATGATGGTAACTTGCAGTTAGAATATTCTCCAGAAAGTTTTTCTGGGACAGAAGTAGAGTTTTCTGCTCGCATCTGTAATGCAGTTGCTAAAGAGTGGAATCATGCGACTGAAGCACCTATTATTTTTAACCTTCCAAATACGGTAGAAATGAATACGCCGAACGTGTATGCCGATCAGGTGGAATGGGTATCAAATCACATTGAGGATAGAGAAAACTCAATTATAAGTATTCACCCTCATAATGACAGAGGCTGTGGAGTTGCCTCTACGGAACTTGCATTATTAGCAGGTGCTGATCGAGTAGAAGGAACTCTTCTCGGAAATGGGGAACGTACAGGAAATGTAGATATTCTCACAGTTGCA
>JAIKXK010000117.1 GCA_024684155.1 Lachnospiraceae bacterium
GCAGGGAGGCAAATATCACCTCCATCAATTTCCATACCAGAGGAAAAAGCCATAACATCCTCTTCTGTCATAATTCCAGAAACCTCTGCATAGTAAGTTTTTTCTATATGATGCTTTGGAGAAAGAAGATGATGAGCAAGGGCACCGTTATTGGTGATTAAAAGAAGTCCTTCTGTGTCTTTGTCTAACCGACCAACGGGGAAAAGTTCTTTTCTTCGGTCTTCTTGCTTTATTAAATCAAGAATTGTTTTCCTCGAATTATCTTTTGTGGCGGTAATGACACCTTGGGGTTTATTCATTAGATAGTAGATATGTTCTTCATAGGTAATCCTGTCTCCGTCAAAGGTAATCACATCCTCTGCTAAAACATGAAGAGCAGGATCTGTAGTTGTTTCATTGTTTACGCAGATACGTCCGGCTTTAATATATTTTTTGGATTCGCTTCTTGTGCCGATACCCATATCTGAAAGATATTTATCTAATCGCATAAATTGACTCCATTATAAATTATTAAATGTTAACATAAGAAATTAGCATAGGCTAAAACACCTCTTCGAAAATAAAGGACTTTATGAAGGAGGCAGTTTTAGCAGAGTGGATGACGTAACTGCCGTGATCTTCGCCTGAAAGAATTTCTAACTGGGAGTGTTTAATGGCGGAGTTCATCTTTTTAAACTCTTTGGAGGAAATCAGATCTTTTTGTCCGCCAAGGAGTAAGGTAGGGCAAGATATAGTAGATAATTCCTCTTCTGAAATATGAGGTTCCGTTAACATTAGATTGGAAAGAAGATTTCCTGTTTTCTTAAACTCTCTTTTAATTTCTCTTCTAGAACCAAAAGATAAGGCGTCAGGAGTTGTGTTAGCTCCTGCAGCAATTATATGGGTGAAGGATCCGGGAGAGGCGATTTCTGCTAGAAGAGAAATAATACCTCCGTCAGAGAAACCAAAGATGGCAGGGGATTTTAGAGATAGAGATGAAATGAAATTCAAAACATCTTCTGCCATATCCTTGTAATGATATTCCTTTGGAGTTGCACTTAATCCCTGACCTCTGGAATCTAATGCATAGATATCAAAGTCAGGTTCTATTTCTTTGATTAACTCTTCGAAAACAGTGTGATCCTCTCCGTTACCGTGTAACAAAATAAGTGGCTTTTGACCCTCTCCTAAATGTTCATAATAAATAACCTGTGAGTTTAACTGGATGTACATAATAAATCCTCTCTGTAATCATTAGATGAAATAAAATTCCTTCATAGAATCCTTCTTTATTGAAATGGATAAAATAATCATTTTGAATGACAGACTAATTCTATCACAGTTAATTAAAAAACTGAAAAAATTATTCCCGTCAAGACTTTTTATATAAATCCACAAGTGTTACAATACTTTTGTAATCCATAACAGAAGACTCTTTGGTATGGATAGGGGTTTAAACTAAAATAACATTGAGGGGGAAATTACAATGAAATTTAGACCTGGTCAAACAATTCGGATTGGATTCGCATTCCTTTCCATATGTGCCTTTTGGCAACTTTACAACAACATTATGCCACTGATTTTAACAGATACTTTTGGTATGGGAGAAACTTTAAGTGGTGCAGTTATGGCGGCAGATAATGTGTTAGGACTATTCTTACTTCCAATTTTCGGAACTCTTTCAGATAAGTGTAAAAATCCTATAGGACGAAGAAAACCATTTATTTTATTTGGTACTATTGCAGCCGTAATTCTAATGATTTTTATTCCACTATTAGATAATAGTTATTATGCATCTCCATCTACAGCGAAGCTGGTGCTTTTTATTGCAGTTCTTGGAGCACTTCTTGTAGCAATGGGAACCTATAGAAGTCCTGCAGTAGCATTGATGCCGGATTTGACTCCGAAGAGATTCCGTAGTCAGGGTAACGCTATTATTAATTTAATGGGCGCTGTTGGTGGAATTTTATATCTTGGTCTTGCAGCTGTACTTTACCCACAGTCAAAAACACAGGGACTAGATCATATTAACTATATGCTTATTTTTGCTATTGTGGCAGCGATTATGATATTAGCTTTAATTATTGTTATGACAACAGTAAATGAAGCAAAGATTATGGTTGAGATGAAGGAATATGAAGAAGCTCATCCAGAAGAGAACCTAGCAGTAGATGATGGCAGCGGAAATGAGGTATTGCCTCCTGAGGTAAAGAGAAGCCTGGTTTTCTTACTATTTTCAGTTGCGTTATGGTTTGTTTCCTACAACGCAGTAGAGACCTGGTTTACTAAGTTCGCAGCAGAAACCTGGGGGAAAAACTTAGGTGGTGCTTCTACCTGTCTTTTGATTGCCAATGCAGGGGCAATTCTTTCTTATATTCCAGTGGGTTGGGTTTCTGGAAAAATTGGTAGAAAAAAGAGCATTCTCGGTGGAATCATTATTATGACAGCCTGCTATTTATTCGGTTTGGTATATACCAATACCCATGATTCTTTCTCAAATATTTTGTATATCGTATTTGCTCTTATAGGTTTAGCCTGGGCGGCAATTAATGTGAACTCTCTTCCTATGGTTCTTGAAATGTGTAAAGGAAGTGATGTTGGTAAGTTTACAGGATATTACTACACTTTTAGTATGACAGCTCAGATTATTACTCCTATATTCTGTGGATTTTTATTAGAGCATATTGGTTATGGCATTTACTTTGTATATGCAGCTACCTTTATGATTTTGGCGTTTATTACCATGAACTTTGTAAAACATGGTGATGCAAAAGAAGGAAAAACCGGGTTGGACGCCTTTGATTTCGACGACTAATCCCTTTAAGAAAGAAGGATATAAATGTTAGTTTTAGCACATCGTGGAGCTTCGGGTTATGCTCCGGAAAATACAATGGAGGCTTTTAAAAAAGCAATTGAACTTGGAGCGGATGGCTTTGAGTTAGACATTCAGATGACAAAGGATGGGGAGATTGTAGTCATTCATGATGAAAAAATTGATCGAACCTCTGATGGAAAAGGATGGGTAAAAGATTACACCCTAGAAGAATTACGTAGGTTTAATTTTAATAATCATATGGCAGAGTATCCTCATGCAGATATTCCAACTATGAGAGAAGTCTTTGAATTAGTAAAACCTACCAATCTTGTGATTAATATTGAAATAAAAACAGGGATTGTTTTTTATCCTATTGAAGAAAAGATTTTAGCACTTACAAAAGAAATGGGTATGGAAGACAGAGTGTTTTATTCTTCTTTTAACCATTACACGGCCACTAAAATCCATGAACTAAATCCAAATACAAAGGTCGGTTTTTTATATGCGGATGGACCAATTGATATGCCATCCTATGGAGAAAAACATGGCGTCAATGCGCTTCATCCAGCACTCTATAATTTGCAATATCCAGGTTTTGTGGAGGAGTGTAAAAAGAAGGGATTAAAGCTTCACGTTTGGACGGTAAATGAAGAAGAGTATGTAAAAATGTGCGTGGCAGCACAGGTGGATTCTGTGATTACGAACTATCCTGATATGGCTCGCAGAGTAATAAACGAAAATTCCTAAATAGAATTGGAACTATCATACAGTTATAAAATAAACCATTTGGAAAATGGCGTGAGAATAAGAAAACCATTTGGAGTAAAAATGATAAGAGATTATAAAGAAAAAGATTTTCTTTTTGGGGAAGAAAACTTTGATGAAGAAATGGCAACAAGGGTAAAGCCTTTGCTTGAAAAAGTAGTAGAGGGAAATTTTTTGGGATATGACAATAAAAAAATCCATTACTACTATTTGAAGAATGAAGAGGAAAAGGCTTCTGTAGTAATATCACATGGGTTTTGTGAGTTTTTTCCAAAGTATCATGAGTTGATGTACTACTTTTATGAAGTGGGATATTCTGTATTTTATATTGAACACCGAGGCCATGGCTATTCCTATCGTGAGACAAAGGACTTAGATCGGGTACATGCTACCAGATTCCAGTCTTATGTAGATGATTTGAAAATTTTTGTGGATCAGGTGGTTAAGGAGATATCTACTTCATAAAAGTAGTACATCAACTCATGATACTTTGGAAAAAACTCGCAAAACCCATGTGATATAACTACAGAAGCCTTTTCCTCTTCATTCTTCAAATAGTAGTAATGGATTTTTTTATTGTCATATCCCAAAAAATTT
>JAIKXK010000131.1 GCA_024684155.1 Lachnospiraceae bacterium
TGAGTTAGAGAAAGAAGCCTTTGCTTCTTTGGTTTGGCCAAATCCTATGGAAGTATCAAAAAGAGCAAAGGATTTTCTCACAGCACTTTCAGGTGAAGAAGTGGTCTTTTTAAATATTGGTCAGTTTGAAAACAAGGCCGGAGTGTCTTCTGTTGTTGGAGCACAATCTAAAAGAGTAGCAGGCGCTGCTGGAGAAAGCTGCTCAAGAGTAAAAGGAATTGAACCAATTATTATGGCGGATGGTCCTGCAGGATTACGCTTGAACAAAGAATATGTCAGAACGAAGGATGGCGTAAAACCAGTAGGAGATACCATGCCGGATTGGTTCGCGGATTATTTACCTGGAGTTGCGAAGTTTGCCATGGAAAAGGTAATAAATCGAAAACCTTCGAAAGACGTTTATACACAGTATTGTACAGCCATCCCAATCGGTACTGCCTTAGCTCAATCCTGGAGTGATGAAGTATGCATGACTTGCGGTGATGTGGTTGGTGAAGAAATGGAAATGTTTGGGGTAGAACTATGGTTAGCGCCAGCATTTAATATCCATCGTACGCCACTTTGTGGTAGAAATTTTGAGTACTGCTCAGAAGATCCGTTAATTAGTGGAAAAGTAGGAGCTGCTATTACAAATGGTGTGCAAAAGCATAAAAATTGTGGAACTACCATTAAACATTTTTGCTGTAACAATCAGGAACTTTCCAGATATCAAAATGATTCCATGGTATCGGAAAGAGCTCTTCGCGAAATTTACTTAAAGAATTTCGAAATTTGTATTCGTGATTCTCATCCTATGGCTTTAATGACTTCCTATAATTTATTGAACGGGGAGCATACGGCAGAAAGAGAAGATTTACTGAAGGGAGTACTTCGTGAAGAATGGGGTTATGAAGGACTTGTAATGAGTGACTGGATTATTGCAATGATGACAGATCCTAGTTGTAAGAATAGAACCACCCATTCTGCCCCTGCTATGAAGGCCGGTAACAATGTATTTATGCCAGGTTCTGTAGCAGATTATGAACGAGCATTTGTAGCATTAAAGGGTGAAAGTGAAGAAGGCTACACCTTGACTCGTGAAGAAGTAGAGTTTAATGCAGCCATTCTTTGTGAAACCAGTTGGAAGTTACATGAATAAATTAATTTAAAATTAGAGAAGAAATATCCTCTTTAGAGGCGGTGAGAGAACCCTGAATCATTTCAGGTTTTCCGCCGCCTTTTGCGTTTAATTTTTCTCTCAGTAGTTTTGCAAGTTCGTTACAGTTTTTATTTTTTGATCCAATAATAAAGTTAAAACCATTTTCGTTTTCATTAAAAACAGCGCAGTATCCACTGTGGAGTGTGGTAAGCTGATTTACTTCATATCGCAAAATATTGGTATCTGTGTTCTGTGTGAATAACACTACATCTTCTGTATTATCATCAAGAGAAGACGCTTGCAGGTCTAATAGATTTTTTTGGATGTTCGCTAATTCTCCTTTTAGAACACCTGCATCTTCTTTTATTTTTTCTACAGAGGAAACAATGTCATCCATTTTTGCAGAAGTAATATGGGAAATCTCTCGGCATTGATTGAGACGGAGACGATAGTCATTTAGAGCTCGCATACCACAGAGAATGGATAAGCGAACGCCACCCTTGTAGTTTGTAATATCAATGACTTTTAGAATTCCAACTTCTGAAGTGGTTTTTACATGAGGAGCGCAGCAGGCGCAGACATCTGTGTCTTCGATGGAAACAATGCGAATGGCTCCAGAAAGTTCTTTCTTGCTTCGATAATCCAGTTCATTTAATTCTTCTTTGGAAGGATAATAGCAGGTAACTTTTTTTCCTGCAAAAATTGCTTCATTTGATTTTGTTTCCAGTTCATAGATTTCTTCTTCTGTCATAGGACCATTGTAGTCCATGGTAACAATGGAATCGCTTAAATGAAATCCAACATTTTCATAGCCGAATTTATCATGGACGAAACCTGAAAAAATATGCTCTCCGGTGTGCTGCTGCATATTGGAAAAACGGTGTGACCAGTCAATTTCGCAGGAAACGGTTTCGTTGTCCTGGAAAGGTGTTTTTTGGGTAGAAATAGTATGGGTGATTATTTCATCCTTTATTTGTACATCTATGACTTTAAATCCGTTTATAGTTCCTTTGTCAGGAGTTTGTCCTCCTTCTTCCGGAAAGAATATAGTTTGATTTAAAATAACATCATAAGTGGTATCCGTTATCTTTTCACAGGAGATGATTTGGCTTTCACAGGTTGTTTGATAGGCATCATTGTCATAAAGTTTTATTGTCATAAGAAGTATCCTTTTCTATTTAAAATATCCCTGTATGGAGAGGGCTTTTCTGCAATAAAGTTATCATATCTTCAATAGAGAAAAAAGTCACGAAAATCTTTAAAAAAATTTTAAAAAAGTACTTGCATTCCTA
>JAIKXK010000157.1 GCA_024684155.1 Lachnospiraceae bacterium
CGTTAATTTTTCCTGATAATCAATGGCATCAGAAACAATTGCCCAAACTTCCATGGTAAAGAAGGTAAGTCCAATTCCTGTTACAAACAATCCTGCAAGGAAAAGATTTGGATTTGGAATCTTTACCAAAAACATTACAAGGTAAGTTCCTGCAGCTAGATAAGCACCAAAAGCACAAAGTTCTTTCTTACCAAACTTTAATACTAATTTATTTAAGAATGGAATAAAAAGTGCCATTGGCAGGTAGGTACAAATTGCTACCAAAGACTGTTTTCCTGGTGTTCCATAGTAGTTTTTAAATAAGTATCCATTGGCTGTATTGGTAAACATATTTCCTGCGATTAATAACATAGATGCAAGAGAAAGTGTCACAAATGGTCTGTTCTTAAGCAAAGAGCCAAGAACCTTCCAAACGGAATCCCCTTTTTCCTTTGCTGGAGCAATGACTGTTTCTTCAGTCAAACGATAGTTTAGCTGATAAGCTAAAATCTGGAACAATACAATCACTAAAATTGCTGCAAATAACTTATGTCCATCCAAGTATTTTGCCCCATTGTCTGCTACGTTGTAAACAACAAGTGGTAGGATAACACTTCCAGCCATCTGACCTATTCCAGCACCAAAGGTACGGGCCATGGAAAGTGTAGATCTTTCCTTAATATCCTGAGTCATAACCGTAGCCATAGATCCATAAGGAATATTAACGCCGGTATACATCATTCCATAGAAAATATAAGTGATGTAAGCATAAATTAACAACTGCGATGTATTCAATCCCGGGAAGATATCATAAATCGGTATAAACAATAAGATTAGCGAAATAATCATCGGGAAAGAGAAGAAATAAATCCATGGTCTAAATCTTCCTTTTTTATTTGGTTTTCTAGAATCAACGAAGGCCCCCATCATTGGATCGTTGATTGCATCCCAAAGTCTTGCTACCAAAAATAAAATGGTAAGCTTTGCTGCATCAATTCCGAATACGTCTGTGTAGTACATATTCAAAAAAGAGCTGATAACACCAAAGGCCAACACTCCACCGGTATCCCCCATGGCATACCCAAATACATTTTTTGCTTTTAGTTTCTTTACATTCGTGTCTGTCATTTGAATTTCCCCTATTCTTTTATACATAAACCTTTTCCCAAAAAAGACAACTTAATCAAAACCCTTGTAGTCGCTAGGAATATAATCTTCTTTTGCCCAGCCATAGGAATAGCGAACTGCCTTATTCCATCCTTTTCTCTTTGTCTCACGCTCTTCATCTGACATCTCAGGCGAGAATACTTTATCTAATTGAACATTCTTTACAACTTCCATTACATTATCCCAATACCCCACTGCAAGACCTGCGAGATATGCTGCACCAAGAGCAGTTGACTCTATAGATGCCGGTCGATTTACCGGACGATTTAACATATCTGCCTGGAACTGCATTAAGAAGTTATTTGCAGATGCTCCTCCATCTACCTTTAAGGTACGAAGTTCAATTCCTGAATCTGCCTTCATGGCATCAATAACATCACATACCTGATATGCAATTGATTCTAGCGTAGCACGAATAATATGGTTTTTATTAGTTCCACGAGTAATACCAACAATACATCCTCTTGCGTATTGATCCCAATGAGGAGCACCGAGTCCTGTAAAGGCTGGTACTACATAGGTTCCATGAGTCCCCTTTGCTTTCGAAGCCCAATACTCAGAATCTTCAGCGGAATCAATCATTCGAACCCCATCCCGAAGCCACTGTAGCGCAGCTCCAGCTACAAAGATAGATCCCTCCAGTGCATAGTTTACTTTTCCATCTACGCCCCATGCGATGGTAGTAAGTAAGCCATTTTTTGATAATACTGGTTTTTCTCCTGTGTTCATAAGCAAGAATCCACCAGTACCATAGGTATTTTTTGCTTCCCCTTCTGCAAAACAGGTCTGACCAAAAAGAGCTGCCTGCTGATCTCCAGCTGCTCCGGCAATTGGAATTTCTCCACCGAAATAGCTTGGATCTGCATAACCGTAAATACAACTGGAAGGTTTTGCTTCCGGAAGCATACATTCTGGAATATTTAACTTTTCTAAAATCTCCTTGTCCCATTCAAGAGTATTTATGTTAAATAACATGGTACGGCTTGCATTGGAATAATCTGTTACATGAGCCTCCCCCTTGGTTAATTTCCAAATCAACCAGGTCTCAACTGTACCAAATAATAAATCTCCTTTTTCAGCTCGTTCTCTTGCCCCCTCTACGTTATCTAAAATCCACTTTACTTTTGTTGCAGAAAAATAAGCATCAATAATAAGACCCGTTTTTTGGCGGAAGAAATCTGTAAGTCCTTCTTCCTTTAACTCATCTGCAATTTTTGATGTACGACGGCACTGCCATACAATGGCGTGATATACAGGTTCTCCCGTATTTTTATCCCAGACAATTACTGTTTCACGCTGGTTTGTAATACCAATTCCTGCAATATCAGAAGCCTGGGCTCCCACCTTTAACATTGCTTCTACTGCAACACCAAGCTGTGTTGACCAAATTTCATTTGCATCATGTTCTACCCAACCTGGATTTGGAAAATACTGTTTAAATTCCTTCTGTGCCATGGATACAATATTTCCTTCATGATCGAATAAGATACAACGATTGCTGGTAGTACCAGCGTCTAATGCCATAATATACTTTGACATTTTTAACCCCTCCTAAAATTAATCATTTCCTACGTCATTTCACTAAAAAAGGGTGCAAGAAAAAAACATTTCTCTTACACCCTGATCTCCATAAGAAATTTAATCATACTCAATATCTTTTATAAGAATATATTAACGCAATTAATTAATTCGGTCAATTATATTTTTACCAGAATATCCCTCATCAGAATATTCGCCTACTATTTCCATTTCTTACTTCCTGCATGTCTGATCAAAAGTCTTGCATGGAAATTCTATTAGATAGGTGGCATCAGCAACTGTTACAACATAGTCAAATTGATATCCCTTGTCCGGCACTAACACTGCATCCGCATATTTTTCAATAAGGCCAGCAAGAAGGTCAACGCATCTTAGGAATGCTTCTCTCTACGCTCTTGCTCCAGCGCAAAGAAAAGACAGTGAACTGTGCCACTGTCTCCCTCAATTCTTTGTCCATAGCTATAGCTGTCCATCATGCCTTTACCAATGCTGCGTGATAGATCATTTCCTAATTTATCGCCGCAATCCTAATCGTACCGGACAGTTTTTCTATGTTTTCCGCATCTTCTACCGCTTCTCCCAGTAGATATAATCCGTGATATTTACCGCACTCGGAATAATACATGACAACATTCCCCCAAGGAGAAAAATAAGCAAGCGTTCCAAAAGGTCCATCTCCTTCTATCACATCCTCTGTATCCAAGTCTTCCGACGGATAAAATATTTTCTCGTTCGTACTGTAATCCTCTACCTGTGTTTCCAAAGGCAGCTGCTCATACAGACTTTTCGCCGCCGTAGTGTCATTTAAAGAAAAAAATACATCATTTTTCCCGTCGGAAACCTTAATCTTCATATCTGCCTCCGTCTCAACATTTACTTCTTTATCTTTCTCTTCATCTGATACGCTCTCTTTGCTTTCGCCATATAAAATGATATTGCTTTTTACAAAATCAACGGTCATTTCAGCAGATTCTCTCTCCGCACGTCCGTAAAATCCATGCCCTGCACCTTCTATTTTGATAAGCTCTGCCGAAGGAAACACCTCGACCGCACGTTCTGAATAGCTGATTGGTGCAATATTATCCCTCGTTCCATGTATAATCAGAACGTTTTCAGGGAAATCCTTGATCACATCAAAAATGTCAAATGACATGGCATCCTTATTATATATCCGACCGATCGTTGTACCCATAAGATCCATTGTCTCAGGGATGTTATCTGGGTCAGGCGTAGAACTCCATGCGTTATCCTGAAGAACATAAGCTGGGTATAAAGCTATCAGCCCCCTGATATCCTGAAGTCTTTTCCCTGCCACGTAGGACGCAACAAACCCACCTTGGCTGGCTCCCATCAGAAATATGTTTTCACGGTCAATTTCTTTGCGTTCCATTAAAGCATCAATAACAGCATTTAAGTCATCTGCCTCTGTTAAAACTGACATCTCCGTTATTTTCCCATCGCTTCTGCTACCGCTTCCGCCGCCGATAAAGTCAAATGCACAAGCAGCTATTCCGTTTTCGGCAAGAGCCACCGCATAGCTCTCCACCTGCGTGGAATTTCCCCCAAATCCATGTGCGATAATCACCATGGGAAGGGGTGTGTCACTTTTCGGCAGATAAAGCTTACCATATATATTCATTCCATCTCTGGAAAAATAAACCTCTTCTGCCGTATATCCATCTGCACTACTCTGTGATATCAAATTGTTCTCTGTTCCTTCTGTATCATTCGTCAATCTACCCACGCAGCAAACCACCGCCACAATGATAAAAAGGAATGCACATATTGATAATAATTTTTTCATAATCTTATATCAAGACGGGCAGCCACATTGAAGCTGCCTGCCCACTCCTTTATTTAAAATTTGTATAAAAAAAATCAGTTATCTTGTCAAAAGGTATCTTATCTACCTGGTCATACAGATCCACATGGTTTGCTCCCGAAACTATATAAAGTTCCTTTGGCTCAGTCGCATTTTCATATGCCGTCTGGCTAAATCCAAGTGAATGTGCATTTTCGCCTGCCACAAATAAAATAGGACATTCAATCTCTGCAATATGTTCATTAGATGGGAGAGTCATTAAATCTCCAGCAGAAGCCATGTTCATATTGCCAAGTGCATTTGGATGCCAGCCTCTTTTTGTGCCATAAAAGGAATAAAACTCGGCGTTTGTCTCATCCAAACCAACTGGAATATCTTCTGTTGGTGCATCAGGATATGTTTTCATATATTCGTATTCTCCTGTTGCAAATGAATCAAAACGTGAATTTGCCCCCTGAGAAAGCATCATATTTCTTTGTACACCACTCATTGCATTCATGTTTCCAGCTATATCATACATTACCGATGTAGCTACTGCCTTGATTCTTGGGTCCATCGCAGCTGCTGATAGAGCAAATCCGCCACTTCCACAAATACCAATAACACCAATTTTGTCGCGGTCAACATCTTCTCTGTTTCCCAAATAATCCACAGCGGCTGAAAAATCCTCTGCGTACATGGCACTAGATGATGTATAACGAGGATAGCCACCGCTATATCCATGATATGCCGGGTCTATTGCAAGAACTATGAAACCTCTTTGAGCCAATTGATTAGCATACACACCAGGTCCCTGTTCCTTAACACCACCAAATGGAGGTCCTACAATAATAGCCGGATATTTTTTCCCTGCCTCAATATTCTTCGAATTGTACAAATCTGCTGCTATCTCAATTCCAAATCTATTATTGTAATATACATGTGTTCTTTCTACATTTTCATCTAAATCAAAAATATAGTACTCATCCTCTGGTGAAACTTTAATTGCTGCGTTGGGATTTTCTACAACCTCAATAGGTGCTGTCTTTTGAATATTTGGTATCATGTTAAAAATCACTCCTGTTCCTGCCCCTACAATGACTGTAAGAAGGACAAATGCTATTGTTTTTAATACTACATGCTTCTTTTTCGATTTAAGTTTTTCTTCCATAATTCACTCCATAATGATTGCCTTCTCTCGGTTTTATATGTGATTATTTTCACGGAATAATCTTTTGTGGCGGAATCAAACCACTTCAAACTCATAAAAATCTATATAGCCTTCTCCCTCGTAACAAAATCGTAGTGAATGGGTTCCTTTTGGAATTCTAAGATCACTTTTCCCTTCCAAAACCTCTTCCTTTGCTTCCACCGGAATACAGGCCACCTCATTGTCTTCATCGGAAAAAACCCTGCAAATCCCTTTTGCATTTCCATAAATACGAATTGCGATTTTTGATTCATCACCTTCAAATTCAAAATACTTGAATGTACAATAACTGCCATCCTTCATATTCGCTATATACTGGTCGCCATCCTTCTCTCTGTCCTCTCCACTTTGTGTAAAATAAGGGTACTCCTTCTTTTTATCTTTTTTTCTTGCTGTATCACTGTTTAATATTCCATTTTTTCCGGAAAGTCCACAGGCAATTCTGGCTTCGTATCTGCCTTTTGCTCTAAGGGGTTTTTTATTCAATCCACAGGAAGTCACTTCTACCTGAGGAATTTCACCCTGCTCCGTAATTCTGATTTTTTCCGCGCAGGCCTGACGACTGCACTTAATCTGATTGGTCTGTCTATGATAAAAAATAAACCAGTCATCACCGATTTGCGTCATACCACCATGGGTATTCCCGGTATAGTTTTTCGGCAAGGTATTTCCTTTGTAGCCCAAATCAGCAATACTGATAATGGTTCCACCAAATTGAAATCCCTCTGTCGGCTTATCACTGACGGCATAGCAAAGCTCATGGCTTTTTTCGGAAGAATATACATAATAATACTTTTCCTTTACTTTTCGTATGGAACTGGCCTCGTAGAATCCATGGCCTTCGTATTTTGTTCCTTTTGCAAGTTTTGGACCGGGGACAATGGAAAACTCTCCCCCTTTTACAGTACACATATCATCTTCCAATTCCAGACAAACAGATTCCTCCACGCGATTTCCACGTAGTTTTAAAATACTTTTAAACAACCCCGGCTTTGGTGAATTACCGGCATAGAGGTACACTCTTTTATCATCATCCACCAAAACACCCGGATCAAATATAAAACTGTCTCCCTTTTTCTCTCCCCAGGGTGTTTTATCTTTATGGCAAACACATCCATGATATTCGAAGGGTCCCACCGGTGAATTTGATACTGCTACACAGGTGCACTGCAACGCATGGAGTTGATAATAAAGATAATACCTTCCGTCTGCTCCACGAACACAGTCCGGGGCGCACATATGCATCTTTCCATCTTTATTTCTGGGATCCTGCTCTTTTTTGTAAATAACTCCTTCATACCTCCAATCAGACAAATCGTCCACAGGAGCAGACCAACACACATAATCATTTAAACAAAAATCTTTTCCGTTAAAGCGGTCATGACTTCCATATAGATATACTCGATTATCAAACACTCTGGGTTCCCCATCCGGAATATATTCCCAACTTGGCAAAAAAGGATTAAACGCCTGTTTTATCATTCTCTCTTCTCCTAACGTGCTTTAGTACCAGTTTTACTACCTGTTTTGCATTATCTCTCAAAATTTCTTCCGAAATCTTACCCTCTTTATAGGCTTTTTTCAGAATCGAAACATATTTTCTTCCACCCTCTGTCAACCAGCCGGTTCCGGCCTTTATGATTTCCACAGGGTCTATGGTGTCATAGGAGCACCAATCTGTCATTATAAGACCGTCAAATTCCCATTCCTCTTTCACTAGTGTTTGAAGTATTTCTGTACTTTCAGCCGGATAAATTCCATTTAAGGCATTATAACTGGTCATAACACAACTGGGTTTATTGATATCAAATGCCACCTCAAACACTTTAAAATAAAGTTCTCTTAAAGCTTGTTGGGAAACAATACTTTGACTGCCTTTTCGGGAGGTTTCACTATTATTGCAAAATAAATGCTTATAAGTAGAGCAAACTCCGGCTTCTTCTATTCCTTTTCCATGATATCCGGCCATAACACCAGCCAGAATCGGATCTTCAGAAAAATACTCCGGATGTCTTCCGCACAAAATATTACGGTGTAGATTCATACCCGGTCCTAGGTTTACCGCAATCTCATTTTCCTTTGACTCTTCCCCGATTACCAGACCAACAGTTTCGGCCAGTTGCTTGTTGAAGGTAGCCGCCACCGTGCAACTGGAAGGAAAACCAACATTCGGTTTCACTATATTTAATCCCGTGTTTCCGTCAGACACTCTCAACTTTGGCATTCTATACTTTCGAAATGCCGGAGTTCCGCCTGCTGTTCCGTTTCCCCATGGCAAATACCAGTCTGCTCCGGTACTAACGTTTAGCTTACATAGTTCATCTACCGTAAATCCGCTGACAAATTCATCCAACAATTCCGGTTGTTTTACCAATTGAGGGAACTGTATTCTTCGCCCGGTTCCTTTCACCGGTGCAGGATGAAACGTCTCTTTTTCAGCCCGAACTGCAAAGCGTTCTTCCAAGGGAACTATTTTACTGGAAGTATTCACAAAAGGATTTTGTCGTGTCATTCTGTGGAACTGTTCCACCGGATGTGCCACGGGAATCACTTTCTTTAGAATTTTATCTTTCGCAAGAGAAAATGAATCCACTTCTTTTGCTTTTGAAATACTATCCCCAATCCAAACCCGATAGGTACCGCGTTCCAATACATAAGCGTTTTCTTTCTCAGAAAATGAGGCATAATAATTATCCTTAATCCGAAACAATAAGTCCTGGGTTTCACCCACTTTTAGATTTTTTGTTTTATCAAAGCCCACCAATACACGCTCGGGTTTCTCCACCTGTCCCAAAGGGAGGCCTATATAAACCTGGACCACAGCCTTTCCCTCACAATTTCCCGTATTGGTAACAGATACCTGCAGTTTGATTTCATCGTTTTCCAAAGCCACTTTGGAACTTGAAAAAGCAAAGCTGGTATAACTTAGTCCATGTCCAAACGGATACTTTACATCTTTGTGAAAGGAATCAAAATACCGGTAACCTACATAAATATCCTCTTCATATACGATTCTAACACCATGAGATTTTTCTCCCGGAACCTCATCATCTTCCTTAAAATTTATGAAATTTTTAGCCGACGGATAATCATAATAATCCAATGCCCAGGTATCAGGTAAATGTCCACTGGGATTTTCTCTTCCATCCAAAAGTTCCATCAAAGCATAGCCAGCCATCATTCCGGAAAACCCGGTATAGATTGCCCCCTTTATATGGTAGGTTTCCATCCATCGCATATCGATAGGATATCCGGTATTAATAATAGCTATAGTTTTCGCAAAAACCTGACTTACTGCCGCAATCATTTTTTCTTCATCATCCGTTAAATAATACCCACCGGCAACGGGTTTATTATCCAAAAACTCCCCTGATGTTCGTGAAATAAAAATCAGAGCGACATCACTTTTTTCTGCTGCTCGAAGTAATTCTTCCTTTGTCGGAATTATATTTTTAAGAGAGCGATACATCTGGGAAATCTCTTCATTGATTTGAAAGTTACTATGCTCCCTGATCGACTGATGAAAGTCCGCCTGCCACCGGGGATTAATCAATCCGGCTCCGGTGGCAGTATTTCGAAAAATAAACTGAGCTGCTCCAAAGCAGTTTAGAATTGCTTTGCCGGGAAGGGGCAAAACATTCTCATGGTTTTCTAAAAGTACCATTCCCTCTTTTGCCACTCTTAATGCAACTTCGTCATGCTTTGTATAGTTATCATCCCTCCTGCGCCGGGGTAATGTTTTGAACCGAAAACTTTGATTTCTAAAATGACTTCCGTCCTCTGCCACAAAACCGGAAAAGGATATAGTATATTCTTTGTCGAAATCCTTTGCCACCTCTCCCACCGGCACCAGCATGCAATGCATTTTCACAATGGAATCCATATAAAACTGTTTTCCTTCCGAAAGTTCTACTCCATCCACTTTAATACTTCCATATCCATCTTTCGCAAGTGGTTTTGAAAGTTTTACCGGTAATGCATACGGACACTTTACAAAGGCGGAATACTTTCCTTCTATCTGCTCCAGATTTACCGTTTTTTGCATTAATGAAAACTTAGCCATAATTATTTCCTCCCACAAAAGGTTCTTTAAGTATGTATTTTCCACTTACCAGTTCCTGTCTTTCACCGCTGGGCAATACCACTTCACAGGTCGTGGAAACCGGAACTTTTACTTCCAGAACAAATTCCTCCTTGCAAATTTGCCACTTGGAAGATAGTATTCCAAAGGGTGTCTGTAATGTGACACTTGTCATAGTCAATCCACCACCCGGCACCGGTGAAATCCGAAAGCGTTTGTATCCACCCAAAATCGGCTCTACTCCGGCAACTCTCCGGTATAAAAAATCTCCTACCGCCCCATTGGCATAGTGATTAAAACTTACCATTCCACCGTCGTCACCATGTTCACCAACATTTATACTACCGTCCCATCGAATCGCATCCCAACGTTCCCAAATGGTGGTAGCCCCCGACTTTACAGCATAAAGCCAACCGGGACCATCCTCATTCATCAATGTAGAAAAAGCGCCATCCCTTTCTCCATAATCTGCCAATGCGAACAGTAAATACGGCGTTCCAGGAAATCCTGTTTTGGGCGACCAGTCCACATCTTTAAGCATCTCATTTAGGCGCTTTTCCATCACCTGTTTTGCGGTTTTATGTACCATAGAAAAGGCAAGTGGCAGAACATACGCCGTTTGAAATTCTTTTTTTAAACGGCCACTTTTATCACATAAAAGTTCAACGTACGCCTCACTGATTGCGTGATACAGATTTTCATAATAGGCAGCATCCTCTTTTTCTCCCAACAGCTTGGCAATTTGAGAAACTATATGACAGGAGTTTGCAAAATAAGCCGTCGCCACCCACTTTCCTTTCAGCAGCCAATGAATAAAATCTTCCCCCGGAGCACACCAGTCTCCAAATTGAAAGGGCAGGCTCCAAATATACTTATGTTTTCCAAAAGAGAGCATCCCTGCTCTTCTTTCACACCCGGCTAAAAAAGATTTCATCATAGGATAATTGGTACGAAGAATTTCAATATTTCCACGAGCCAGATACTCTGCCCAGGGTACTAAAACACATGCATCTCCCCAGCACCCCGTCACTCTTTTTTTCCAGTTATCAAAAGCTTTCGGACAGGTCATAGGAAGCGCTCCATCTTCCTCTTGTTCAGAAGCCAAATCCTTCAACCACTTATTTAAGAATCGGCTCATATCAAAATTAAAGCACGCAGTTTTTGCAAAAACTGCGATATCTCCGGTCCATCCCATTCGCTCGTCTCTCTGGGGACAATCCGTAGGAATATCTACAAAATTGGAAATTCCACTCCATTTAATATTCTGCTGTAACTGATTCAATCGCGAATCCGAACAGAAAAAATCTCCCGTTTCCTCCATATCCGAAGAGAGAACATAGGCAAAGAGTTTTATATTTTCAGCTTTTATCCCTCTTACTTCAACGTATCGAAATCCCATATAAGTCATAGTAGGATGGTAAGACTGTTTTCCGTTTTTACAAATATAAACCACTTGTGCTTTTGCTGTTCGCAGTGCTTTGGTGAACACCTCACCCTCTTTTAATATTTCGCTGTGACGAAATACAATGCTCTGACCTTCTGTTCCTTCCATTTCCGCGTATATGATTCCGGCAAAATTTTGTCCAAAATCATATAAAAGCCGCTGTGAGTTTTCGTCTATCAATAAAGGAGACAATACTTTTTTACAACGAACCGGGGCTCCATATTCCGCTACTATTTTTCTATGTGTATCATCTGTGTAGATATCAGCGTTTCGATAGAAGATTTTGTCATCATCTATTCGTGCATCATATACTTCTCCGTCATACCAATCCGCAAACACAAGTCTCCCTTCCTGACTGACTTGCCAGGAAGCATCAGAGCCTAAAATCTCTTCCTCGTCATTTTCATATAGGATATGTAACTCAAACAAAAATGCAGGTGTATCTGCATAGGTTTGATTATGTCTGGTAAATGTAAAAGCTCCTACCGCCCATCCGCCTCCGACTTGGGCTTTGATATCCAGCTCTACCCACTCTTTCAGCAAATCCGTCACATCATAAATCTGATATTGAATTTGACTGTTATAATTTGTAAAACCCGGAGCAAAGTATCTATCGTCCAGTTGTTTTTCATTGATATACAGTTCGTAAATTCCCAGTGCAGAGGCACACACCCATGCCTTTTTCACTTTCGACCTTAGTGTCTTTTTCTTTCGAAAAAGCAACGGATGGGGTGAGCTTTTTTCCGGTATTGTTATTGAGCAATCCGTAATCCATGATGCGCTCCACGAAACGCCCATTCTTCCGGTATAAAAACCAGTCTCAGCTTCTGCTCTTTCTGAATAATTATCCGTCACCTGCAATTGCACAAAGTATTTTGTAAAGGGCAAAAGTTTCTCTCCACTGTAGGCGATTCCAATTTGGTTTTTATCCGTAATGATACCGCTGTCCCACACAATCTGTCTTTCGTCTTTTACAACAATCTTATAGGTTGCAAGTTCGCAGCCTTGACGATCTGACTCCAGTGAAAAAGAAAACTGTGGATACGGATTATCTGTAATGCATTTTTTTGTTGTATCTTCTATACGAAACTTAGTGATTTCCAACATGGGCTTACTCCTTATCTGTGACGAGCTGCGATTTCTTCCTGCATTTTCGGTAATTCCTTATCCAATTTGTATCTTGATAAAAGAAGGAAACAAATCAAAAATCCAATCGCAGGAATCAGGAAAACTCCCCATGTAAATAGATTTTGTGCTCCTTGCGGCTGTACAATCTGTGCAATTTGTTCCGATGTTCCCACCGGAGCAATATAACCAACACTTCCCAATACCAGATTAAACAAGCCGGCGCTAAGACCTGTAGCAATGGTTAGGATGATGCTTTGAATCGATGTAGAAAATCCATCACAACGGAATCCATTTACATACTCAATATGGTCAAACGTATCTGCCAACATTCCTAGTAAGATATAAGTAATCGGCACCGTTCCGATGGATTTCAATATGAGTGCCAAAAGCGAAACAGCAATACTGTGAACATTGATAAGTCCAATCAGACATCCGATAATACCAACAACAAAACCAGCCGACATGGTATTTCTTTTTCCAAATTTTTTAACAAGGGGCCAAAGGAAAATTACTCCAACACCTAAGGGGAACTGGCCGCCTACGTTTAATAACGTAAGTGTAATTCCATCGTTATAACTGCCCAGCACCCAGTTTGCATAATAAATCATGCTCGTCACCTGGAAATTGTTGTACAGGTTATAAATGATTAAAACCAACATGATCAAAATCCAATACTTGCTCTTGAAACATCCACGAAACTGTTCTTTTGTATCCACAGTTTCCGGTGTATTCTCTTTTTCCTCATACCCTTCTTCAGTCACACGTTCCCTGGTGAAATAGTATTCCAACATAACTGCCGGAAGAGCCAGTATCGACAAAACAGACATTGCAAGCATCCATTTAGACTGATCGATTCCAATATAAGGTAGTATCAAAGAAGGCATTACAAAAGCCACTAAAGCACCCGGAATCATGGATACTCCTACAGATTGAAATATGGAAAGTGCATCCCGCTGTTTGGAATTTCTGGTAGACAAAGGCACCATCAGATTATGGGAAATGTTATACATAGTAAAGGCTATACTAAAGTACAAATTATAACTAATGGTTACCCATGCAATCTGAACAGCAATACCGGCTTTTGGCACAGAAAACAATAACACTCCGCAAAGCGCCAATAAGGGCGCGGACAGCAACAACCACGGTCTGGCCTTTCCGTGACGGGATTTCGTACGGTCTACAATCCATCCCATTAAGATATTTGTAAATGCATCCAGAATTTTGGAAACAATGGGTAGAATTGCTAAAAACAACCCTCCCCATACCGACGTCAGATTTAATACATCTGTATAAAATGTATTTAAATAACTTTGTCCGGCAATGTAAAACATGCTAAAAACAAAAGCCGGTCCCAGTAAGAATCCCAGTAGCTGTTCCTTTTTTTCCACATCTTGAGATTTAATTTTTGAATCGAAAATTTTCCCTTTTAAAATACGATCCGGTTGAAATACCATGATAAATTCCCCCTTTTCATGATTTCTATATCCATATCATATTAAAAATTTCCCACAACATCTATGACAATCCTACTTGTTTTTTGTATTTTTCTACGATATATTTATTTTAAATTGTAGTTTTTTCACAAAGAAAGAGGATTTCGCTATGGCAGAGAATAAGAATTCCATTGAAAAAATGATTTATTCAAAAGACATTGCAAAAGAAATGTTTCAAAAAATAGAAGACGACGATATACAAATTCCTTTTTTTCAGGTCAAAAATATTTCCGATTACGACTTTAATCACCAAATGCATACCATTGCAAGTCGATACAAAGTGGAGGAAGAACTTCTCTCTGCCATCACATCAGGCGACGAAAAGAAAGCCATTCTCACTTTAGAAAAATATCGAGACTTGATGCAAACCCCGGAGCAGCTCTACCGTCCCACCTCATCTGATTTCATTCGTGATTTTAAAAACAGCTTACTGGTTATGAACACACTGTTTCGAAAGGCTGTTGAAAAAAGTCTGGTTCATCCCATTTATATACACGAATCATCTTCGTTTTTTGGGGAGGCCATCGAAGCATGTCAATCGGAACAGGATTTCATTTCTGTTATCAGAAAAATGATTCATATATACTGCCAGTTGGTTCATCAGTACTCCCTGGCACACTACAGTTCTGCCGTTCGACACACCATTTTGTACATCGATATGAATCTTGCATCACCTTTATCCACAGCCACACTGGCTGAAAGAGAATATTTGTCACCAAACTACCTTTCCACAAAATTTCATCAGGAAGTAGGTGTCAGTATTTCAGAATATATCCTAAACCAAAGAATTCGATTGGCGTGTGAGCTTTTAACTTCCACCGACTACTCCATTCAAGATATAGCCAATACCATTGGGATCGGAGACGCCAGTTATTTTTCGAAACAGTTCAAGCAAAAAATGGGAACATCTCCTATAAAATACAAAAAATCCGGTCACTGACGTGACTGGATTTTTCACATAATACCCTTTTGTGGAAATTCTATCATAAGGCATGTCAGCCTATACTATTTTAAATAACCATTCAAAAACTCAATAATACCATTATTTGCTTCCACGCTTTCCGGATATTCCATATTAATTATATTAAAAACGTGCTTCATTTCATTTCCCTGACTTTCATAGCTATGAAGCTCATGAGCAAACCCATTTTCTGTCATAAAGGTATCCAGTTTTAAGGTTTCTTCACCGGTAGTATCGTCGTCCGGTGTAGTAATGATATAGGTATATGGAAATGATTCTGCATCAATAAGTGAGTACAAATCCATATGGCTCATCAATTCTTCGTTGTTTAAAATCTCTTCACCTATGGTATCTGCCACATGTCCATTTGGTCCACCTGCTCCCAAATTATCCCTCATTGCCAAGATATCCGTTGCCGGGCAGGTTGCTATAATCGCCTGAAAATCAAAGGGTACCGGCTCTACTTCAAAATATTCCTGAAGTTCAGGAGAAGATTGAATTGCTGCGGACAACAAAATGTAATATCCACCGGCACTGTCTCCACTTAGCACCATTTGATTCAAATCAAAGTGATACTCCTCTGCATGTTCAGCGATAAAGTGATATGCAGCAAACAGTTCCTGCATCACATCTTTAAAATCTGCGCCGTCCCCCACATGGGAATATTCCGGAGCCGCCACTACATAACCATTATCCCTGTAAAACTGCGCATGCTCGGTATTGATTTCTTTCGTTCCGGCTATAAAACCGCCACCATGAACTTCAATAATGCCAGGCATTGCCTCTGTTGCATCTTGAACTCCAAACAAATCCATTACGTGGTTTTCATTTCCATCATCCAAATAAGAAACATCCGTAAGCACGTCCCCTTCAATCACAGATTCTTCGGCTTTGTCTGCACCAATAACTTCATCCAATTCCTCTTCGGAATCACCGCTCGTTTCTTCGCTCACCGTATCCGTACTTTCTGATGTCTGCGCAGTTGTATTACTGCAACCACTCAACAGCAATGACATAACTACAGCGCCCATTGTAATAAGTGTAAAAATCTTTTTTTGCATGATTTCCCCCTAAATAGTAAGAATTTATAGTTTCAATACTATTTTAATCGCCAATTTATCAGGTTCAATGCTTTAAATTGACCATTTCGTACCATTTGAGTTATTATTTAGTCAGAGAAACCCTATGTTATTATTGAAGGAGATTATATGATTAACGGCGAACTGATTCGATATTTATATAAGAACAATATTACCGAAAAAAACTATAATGCACACATGAAAGTGATTCGTTCTTATTTTGATTCTGATGAGGCATGCAACCTCTTTATCGCCCAAAATATAGCAGACAACTTTATAGCAAAATATGAAAATTTTATGGAGCATCACCAGTCCATCGATGTCTTTCCTATCAAAAGCCAATACGGACATTCTGCTACTATGAATTTTTATGCCATTCAGTATGTTCTGCATGGGCATTGTCCCTGTATCATAAATGAACAAAGTTTTCTTATGAGAGAAGGAGATATCTGCATTCTCCCTCCCAATACCACTCAACAGTATTTCCAGTTTTCCTCTGACGATTTCGTTATATGCATAGTCATCCCACCGGAAAACATTTCAAAAATAATGCCAAGAATACTGAAGCAAAACACCCTCCTATCACATTTTTTTCAAGGTAAGCACAGCATTTTTCATTTTCATACAATTCCTGATTCTATATTTCGGGAACATTTTTTGACATTATTTCAAATGATACATATCGAGAAAGAAACAGACCCTATAAAGGGTCTGTATTTTGAAAACATTTTAGAAAATATTTTTTTGATGCTTCTTATGGAGCATAATGTAGATATGGCCTCTCAAATAAAACAACATCCGGAAAAAGACCACTCCATGTACTTATTTATAAACTATATTCAGGAAAACTTATCCACTGTAAGCCTTTCCTCACTATCCAAGCATTTTGGATATAACGAGTCTTATGTCAGCCGTATGTTTCAAAAAACCACCGGTCATAGTTATACAGACACAGTGCGTGCATTAAAACTGGAAAAAGCTGCAGAATTGCTCTCATCAACAGATAAAAGTGTAGAAGAGATCATGGAGCAAATAGGCTACGCAGGACGGACAAATTTCTTTTTCCAATTCAAAAAACGATTTTTGCTAACCCCTCTTGAATACAGAAACAACAGCCGGTAATCACAAAGGCGAAAGGAAAAGGTCACTTCTACCGGCGTATACCAAATTTGCTTCGCCTCTATTTCATGTGTCGCCACATAGTTTGCCGCTGTCACTGTTCCAATACTTTTTCCTATGAATAAAACTTCTTTTTCATTTTTAACCTATCCCTAATTCATCATCTCATCAACAAATCCATAATTTAGCATATCATTGTAGCTGGCGTTTGCAGCTTCGCTGGCCTTCTTCTCTTTCCACCGTTCAATATCACTGCAGATAGCAAGCATTTCATCTACAATCAGTTCTTCACTTTTGGGCTTCACATTGTACAAGTATCCCAGCATCCGCTCCATGGCCTTTGGACTGCCCAACTGCTTTGCGATAGCTTCTCCCAACTCATCACAGAATCCCAGGCTTCGTATGGCCTGCACCAATTCATCTTTGCTCTTAACCCATTCTCTACGATAATCCATTGTTCTAATCTTCCTTATCCTTACGCAGCAAATCCCTCACATCTTATGCTGATAAATATAACGTTCCAACATTTATATTTATCGTCAATTCATCATCTCATTGAAAGTATATATCTAATGAATATCATACGAAACATTTCTTATTCTTTCAATTAAAATCCATAGTATATAAAAACTGATTATACAAGGTTGATTAACGCAAATATTTACTTTCCGGTCTCCCGGTGAGGAATGACCTATCGCTCATTTCATTTGAGTGGAGAGTTTAGAAAAATAAAAATACGTTTTGCCATTTAGATGCACGAGACGCCAGGGATGGCGTCGAGAATTCCGCAATGAAATGGATTGACATTAAGGAATGGTGCATCTAATGCAAAACGTATTTTGTAATTTTTTCTTAACGAAACACTATAGGAAATGAGCAATAGGTCATCCCCACCGGGAAAATATAAAAATTATTTACTTAAATCAATATTTCTTATGGCATTTCTAACGGATAATACCCGTGATGGACTAACTGAGAGTTCATCTACACCCATACGTAAGAAAGTTTCTGTCAAAGTAGTATCTGCTCCAAGTTCTCCACAAATTCCAACCCAGGCGCCTCCTTTATGACCATTTTCCACAGTCATCTGAATCATCTTTAAGATTGCAGGATGGTGAGAATCATAGAAATTATCCAAGGCTGGATTCTGACGATCTATAGCCAGCGTATACTGAGTCAAATCATTGGTACCAATAGAGAAG
>JAIKXK010000165.1 GCA_024684155.1 Lachnospiraceae bacterium
TAAATCAGTCAAAAATCCATTTAAAGTTTCAAAGTCACAATCCTCTATAGGAAGATTTAGTTTCTCTATTACTTCATCCATTGGAGTGGAACCATGCATTAAAAATTCGTCCTTCGGAAGTTCAAGGACGCTTTCATCCTCTACATCATGCTCGTCTTCAATATTTCCAACGATTTCTTCTAATATATCCTCCATTGAGACAATACCTGACATCTGACCATACTCATCTACAACCACAATCAAATGGCTTTTCGAAAGTTGCATCTGCGTAAATAAGGTATGAATCCCATGGGTTTCCGGGACAAATTCTGGTATGTACATAATATCACTAATATCACGAATTTTTTTACTGTATAAATCCGTTCTCGCAGAGTATTTTAAGATTTCCTTCATATGGATAATACCAATAATATGATCTAAGTCATCTATATATACGGGAATTCTCGAATAATGATTCTCATTAAAAAAATGAATGGCTTCTTTCAAAGAATCATCTCCATCTAAAGCACATACATTCTTACGATTAATCATAATATCTTTCGCTATTTTATCATCAAATTCAAAGATATTTTGAATCATAGCAGCTTCTGAAGCCTTAAAAACTCCTTGCTCATGGCCTTCATTAATTAAATCTATTACATCCTCTTCTGTAACATCATCAATTTCTTTTCTTGGATCCACCCCAAACATTACTGATATAGGAATGGAAATAAGATTTGCCACCTCCCGTAAAGGGAAAAATAATATTTCAAGAATACGATATCCTTTTTTTACTTTAGGAAAAATTTCCTTGGCATTTTTTGATGATAAGTGATACGGAACAAAAATTCCCACACTTAAATAAATTACTAAAAGGGCACATACAAATACTAAATACAATAATAAATGTTGAATCACACTAGCAACTACATGTTCTTCTACAAATTTATAAAGAAAATATACAGCCAGTTCAGATATAAATACCCCAAATACCAGAGTTGTTAAAAAAGTTCCTTTTACCTTAAAATAGTCATCGCTGTAATGATCGTAGTAAGTTCTATTATCATCTTCTTCACTAAAATCTGTATCATTTAATTCATCTAATGTAAAGTAAAATAGACTACATAATATCTGTAAGGCCAAAACTGTAACAATTACAATCGCCCATATCCCAGACGCCATAAAAACCCTCCGTATTACATTTGGTCAAAGGATTGATATCCTTTGATTTCAATTAACTTACCATCTCTATAATACAATCTTGGAATACGCATTCCTAAATCACAGGCAAACTCATAATTAAATCTGCCAGATAATTCTCCTAAGTCTTCTAAGGTAATTTCTTCCTCTCCATCTTTTCCAACTAAAACAACCTGATCAAGAACCTTTACCTTGGGAATATCTGTCACATCAACCATAAACTGATCCATGCAAACTCTGCCTAAAATTGGCGCCTTTTTTCCATGAATTAAGACATAGCCTTTAGAAGATAATCCCCTGCAATATCCATCTGCATATCCAACAGGAATGGTTGCTACTCTCGTATCCTTATCTAGAGTAATTGTTCCACCATAACTTATGCTTCTACCCTTTTCTAATGTCTTTACATGAACCACATGGGAATACAAAGAAAGGGCTGGTCGTAAATCAATATCACGAACCACCTCATCCGATGGCCAAAGTCCATAGAGAATAATTCCCGCTCTGGCTAAGTCCAAACTGGCAAGTGGGTACTCTAATATAGCTGCAGAGTTGGCACAGTGGCGATTTTCAAAGGTAACGCCTTCTTTTTCCAAAGCCTCTATCATTTCCATAAACTTATGAAACTGTTCATCTGTGGAATGCTTATTCTTTTCATCGGATCTAGCGAAATGAGTAAAGATTCCATCCATTTTCAGATTCGGCAAAGCAGAAATCTTTTTAATTTCTTCAACAGAATCTTTACATACCTGATAACCAATACGGCTCATACCTGTATCAATTTTAATATGACAATTAACAGTTTTATTTAATTTCACTCCATAATCAGAGTACTTTTTTGCCATTTCATAAGTAAAAATTGTAGGGCAAACGTCATTTTTAATTAATTCTTCATAAGAATCTTCAAAGGAATATCCTAAAATTAAAATTGGTTTTTTAATATTTGCTTCTCTAAGTTCTACTGCTTCTTCTGCAGTAGCCACAGCAAATCCCCATACATAATCTACATCTTCTAAGGTCACAGCAATGGGAACACAGCCGTGTCCATAGCCATCTGCTTTGATAACAGCAACAATCTTTGTGTTATCCTTTAATCTTTCCTTCATACGTTTCACATTCCAAAGTACGTTATCTAAATCCACTTTGGCGTAAACACGTTTATATTTCATACTAACCTTACCTCACACTATTATAAGATTTAACCACAATTATAATACATATTCCTTCAGGATAAAAGGAATCTCTTCTAAAATATCACTAGCCATTACAGATGCCTTTCCTTTTTTTAGTGAAGCCATATCTCCACAGAGGCCATGAAGGTATACCCCAAGAGGACCTGCTACATCGCCTTTTACTCCAAGAGCCATAAGCCCACCAATAATTCCCGATAACACATCTCCACTTCCAGCGGTAGCCATACCACTATTTCCAGACATATTTATATAACTTTGTAGAAATGGAACTGCTGTTATGGTAGTAGCATCTTTTAAAACTACAACCACATTATTATCTCTTGAGTATTCCTCTGCAACAGAGATTGCATTTTCTTTTATATAAGATACTGGTTGTTCTGTCATACGACTCATTTCTCCTAAATGAGGAGTCAATACAATTTCCATATGAGGACGTTTTAAAATATTTTTATATTTTGAAATGATATTTAGTCCATCTGCATCTACTACCATTGGAACAGATACATGTTCCATAACAAATTTTACTATTTTTGTTTGTAATGTTTCTGTAGATAATCCAGGTCCCATAATTACCACATCGGCCCAGTTTAACTGTTCTTGCAAATATCCTTCATCCAGTTTCGATTCATAAGTACAAATCAAAGCTTCCGGAAGAGATGATTGCAATATCCCACGATTCGCTTCATCCGTATAAATTTTTACAAGTCCGGCTCCCATTAAATAGCAAGCCTTTGCACTAAAGAGTGCTGCCCCTGCCATATTCTTAGAACCAGCAATCACAAGCACTTTTCCGAAACACCCCTTATGAGAATCATTTTCTCTTTTAGGAATGAAGAATTTTATATCTTTCTTTTCAAAAGAAAGAGCGCCTGTTTTACCAGGATCAAAGGCTTTTTCTGAAATCCCTATATCATAAAGATGAACGTCACCACAATAATCTTTTCCAGGATATAAAAGATGTCCTATCTTGTAATAAGCAAAGGTTACTGTGGCATGACATTTTAATGCAACTCCTAAAACTCTACCATCATCCGCACTAATTCCACTGGGAATATCTATGGCTATCTTATAAGCCATAAATTCATTTAAAGTTTCAATAATATCTTTATAATCTCCATCAATAGCTCTGCTTAATCCTGTACCAAAAATACCATCTAGAATAACATCACAAGTCTGTAATTCCCGAAGATCTAATGCAAATGGTACTCCATACGCCACGGCCATTTCATACTGCTTTTTTTCATCCAAACTAAATTTCGTTTTATCGCAGCATAAATAAATTTTCACCTGATAGCCTTCATCAAATAACAATCTGGATACTGCAATACCATCACCACCGTTATTACCCGGGCCACATACGATTCCAATATAACTTTCCTTTGAAAACTTCTTCTTAATAAAATCACAAACCGAAAGGGAAGCCTTCTCCATCAAAACTAAAGATGGAACAAAAAAGTTGTTTATTATAGTTTCATCACAGTTATGCATTTCTTTTCCATTTAAGATATGTTTCATAAACTTCCTCCCGAAAAAAGTGCCTTGCATTGCAAGACACTTCCATCATACCATTTTATTCATCTTTTTTTACATTAAAGTTTGTACTTCTGTCTTTGTTTGCTTCTTTTTCTTCCTTTTGACGTACAGAAGCTGATTCTTCATGATGGGTTGACTGAATTGGCAATTCCTCTTCATATTTCACATCAAACATCTGCATCACATCTTTTCCAAACAAATCATGAAGATAAGAATAAATCTCTTTATTATTAATCTCCCGATTTTGTTTTTTAATGATGTTTTTCTTTAATTCAATTCGAACGTTAGTAATCCACTCTGTTATTTCTTTTGCTTCTGAAGCATTGGTTCGAAGTCTGGCATAACAATAAGTCATAGTCGCTAACATTAACTCATCATTTTTATCCTTCAACAGCCTAGGAATATCCATAAGCTCATCTTCATCAGCTTCTATTTTTGCATTGGTATCATCTAAAAGGCGTTTGTTATCCGCAAGCTTTTTCTCGCTTTCCGCTGTTGCTTTTTTCGCATCAGCACCTTCCATATTATCTACAATGCCCTTCATTAGATCATTCTTGATTTTTTTTAATTCTTTCACTTCCTGATTCAACTGGCCTTGACGAACTAATATCTCTTTTTCTTCAACTTCCAGGGTTTTTACGTTGTCAGGTTTACCACTTATAGCAAACAGACGATGCCATTTTTGATCCAGCACCAGGGTTGGAATACGATTATTTTTTAAGGCTTGTTCAAACTGCTTCTCATCCATAATAAACTCCTTAGATTTGAGTAATATTATAGGAAAGCTGCATCAGACTATCAGAAAGATGTACATTTTGAACTACTACATTATCCGGTACTTCTAAATCCACATGAGCAAAGTTCCATATGGCGGTAATTCCCATTTCTACAAGTTCTTGCGCCACCTTTTCTGCATTATCTTTTGGCAGGGTAAGAGCTGCAATATCAACTTTATTCTTCTTTAAGAAATCAGAAAGTTCACTCATATGGTGCACTTCAACACCACTTACCGTTCTTCCTACCTTTTCTTCATTTACATCAAATAATCCAATCATACGAAAAGATAGGCGTTCAAAATTTACATAATTTGCAATGGCCTGACCTAAGTTTCCTGCACCTATAAGTATAACATTATGCATTTGATTTAGTCCTAAAATTTTACCAATTTCATCATGCAAAAATTTAACATTATAGCCATAGCCCTGCTGACCAAATCCTCCAAAATTATTTAAATCCTGACGAATCTGCGAAGCAGTAACATGCATTAATTTTGATAGTTCATTTGATGATATTCTCTCAACATTTGAATCCAGCAATTCACCAAGATATCGGTAATATCTAGGCATTCTGCGGATTACTGCCTGTGAAATTTCACGTTCCATTATCCGTTCCTCTCGCATCAATATCTTTACAAAAGTATAAAATGTTTTACAGTTATTGTCAAACATTTAACAACTCTCAAAACAGCTTATTCTTCATTTAACTGTTCCCATTTTTCATAAAGCTCATCCAAAGAATCTTTCAGTTTTATTTGTTTAGCAGATAATTCGTTTAATTTTGCTGAATTCTTGGCCGTTTCCTCATCCATAAACAACTCATCTATTTCCGAAATACGAAGTTCTAATGTTTCAATTTCCTTTTCTACCTTAGAAATTTCATTTTGTTTTTTTCGTTTTTGGGACTCTGCTTTTTTTTGTTCCTCCCAGGAAAGTTTTCCCTGAGAAGCCTCTTCCCTTACTTCAACTTCTGCTTCCTTTTGTGTTACCTGATAGATTGCTTCATTTTTTTTCGACAAATAATAATCATAGTTACCAAGATAAGAATAAAGCGTTTCATCTCTAAGTTCTAAAATTCGATGAGCTGTTTGATTAATAAAATATCGATCATGCGATACATAAAATACCGTACCAGAATAACCATTTAGTGCACTTTCCAAAATATCCTTGCTTTCCATATCAAGGTGGTTTGTAGGTTCATCTAAAATCAAAAAGTTAGCACCGGATAGCATAAGTTTTGCCAGGGAAACTCGTCCTCTCTCTCCACCGGATAAAGCAGAAATCTTTTTAAATGCATCATCACCGGTAAATAGAAATGCTGCTAATACATTTCTTACCTTTGTATCTGTCAGATTAGGATAGGAATCTTTTAATTCATCAAATAAGGTATTCTCATCATTTAATTCCTGTTGTTCCTGATCATAGTAGGCGATTTCCACTCCTGTTCCAAGTCGAATTTTTCCTGCATCAGCTTCTAACTTATCATTTAAAATTTTTAAAATTGTCGTTTTCCCGGTACCATTATCACCTAATAAAGCAACATGTTCTCCTCTATGAATTTCAAATGATAAGTCTGAAAAAAGATCTCTTTGTTCGAAAGATTTCTTTAATCCCTCTACCATTAATACATCATTACCACTAACTGAATCCGGCTCTAGCGAAATCTTCATGGATGTATTTGCCAAAGAAATCTTTTCTAATCGATCCATTTTTTCCAATTGCTTTACTCTTGAATCAGCACGTTTAATGGATTTTTCCCGATTAAACTGTCGAAGCTTTGTAATTACCTCTTCCTGATGTGCAATTTCTTTTTGTTGTTTTTCATACTCTCTTTGTTTTGTCAAAAGAATCAAACGTTTTTGTTCTGAAAATGCAGAATAATTGCCTTTATAACTTTTTGCAGTATGAAATGCCATATCGATTACTGTTCCAACAATATGGTCCAAAAAGTATCTGTCATGAGCTACAATCAGTACCGCTCCTTTGTAATTTAAAAGAAAGTTTTCTAACCACTCAATAGATGCTAAATCCAAGTGGTTAATGGGCTCATCTAATAGCAACAAGTCTGGTTTTTGCATCAAAAGTCTTGCTAAATTTACTCTTGTTTTTTGCCCTCCAGAAAGCTGATCCATGGTTTTATCAAAATCCTCTTCCAAAAATCCAAGGCCTTTTAAAACACCGCTGACTTCACTTCGGTAGGACAAACCTCCCATCAACTCAAAACTATGCTGTTTCTCATGATAACGATTCAAAAGATGTTCTAGTTCATTTCCTTCTACTTCTTTCAATGAATCTTCCATAGATAGAAGTTCTTTTTCTAAAAGCAATATTTCTTCGTTAGCATGAAGCACATGATGATAGATATCTTTATCAATTTCTGTATCCTGATACTGAGCTAGATACCCAAAAGTCACATCTTTTCCAAATGTAACAGAGCCCTCCTGAGGGGAGAGCTCCGATGTTATCACCTTTAATAATGTGGATTTGCCACAACCATTTGGTCCAACAATTGCCACATGCTCCTGCTCACGAATTTGAAAGGAAACATTTTGAAATAAAACATCGTCTCCAAACGCTACCTTTAAATTTTGACAGGTTAAAATCATAATCTTACTCCTTAAACATAAGATTCTAATGTTTTTCTAATAGCAACAATAAAATCTTTACTATTTAACACGGTAGGATGTTCTAAAGATGTAATTCTTGCCAAATCACCAGTCATTTGACCATTTTCAATGGTTTCAATACAAGCCTTTTCTAAATCATCCGCAAACTTCATAAGTTCTGGAAGTTCATCTAATTCACCACGTTTTCTTAATGCTCCGCTCCAGGCAAAAATAGTTGCTACAGAGTTTGTTGAGGTTTCTTCCCCTTTTAAATGCTTATAATAATGACGCTGAACTGTTCCGTGAGCAGCCTCATACTCAAAATAACCCTGAGGAGATACTAAAACAGAAGTCATCATTGCAAGTGAGCCAAAAGCAGAAGAAAGCATATCACTCATAACATCACCATCATAGTTTTTACAAGCCCAAATAAATCCACCTTCCGACTTCATAACTCGTGCTACAGCATCATCAATTAAAGTATAGAAATACTCAATATTTGCTGTTTCAAACTTTTCTTTATACTCAGCATCATAGATTTCCTGGAAAATATCCTTGAAAGTATGATCATATTTTTTGGAAATGGTATCCTTTGTCGCAAACCATAAATCCTGTTTGGTATCTAATGCAAAATTAAAGCAGCTTCTGGCAAAGCTTTCAATGGAACCACAAAGGTTATGCTGTCCCTGAATCACACCTGCACCTGTAAAATTGTGAATTAATTCTCTTTCTTCTGTCCCATCCTCTTTTGTATATACAAGTTCTACCTTTCCGGCAG
>JAIKXK010000220.1 GCA_024684155.1 Lachnospiraceae bacterium
GTAATAGAGGCCTCATAGCCTAGTTTTTCAAATTCATTTTTAACCCAGGCAGCCGCGTCGTCGGTATACCCGGTTGGAGAATCAATGTGAAGAAGCTCCACAGTTTTTTCTAAAATAAAATCGGTATAGGGTTTGTATATAGATTCTTTTGCCATAATACATCCTTCTTTCTCTTCAAAATTGCAAGGATAGTATAGCACAAGGGTGAAAAAACGTGGGCTTTTTTGGAAAATGAATGGTAGGAGCATTACTTGTGTGATAAAATAATAGAAACATTTATTTGTTATTTCGGGAGTGATATGGATAATAAGTACGAATCAAATTCAGTAGGGGATGTAGAATATCTTCTACTATTAATTTCATTTACAATTACAGCAATCTGTTTGCTGGTAGAAACAGTGCTGCATAATTGGGATAAAGTAATTATTCCAGTTGTTATTTGCCTGTTAATCTTTTGCTGGTCATTAAATCTCGCACAGAGATTTTCTGCGACACATCGTGTCTATGTCTATGTTATTTCCATGTTGTTTTGTTATTTTTACTATGGCATTCATCAGACGAGCCTGGATATTTTAACCTCAGCCATTGTTGTTATTATTTTGATTTATTTTATTACACGAATCAAAAATATTATTTGGATGGGGATGTTTACCTATTACTTTACTACCTTCTATGACTTTGCCAGAGCAGGAGAAACCTGGAGAGAGATTTATGGCGGGGAAACAGCAAGTATAATACTGCAGTATCTTTTGGTTTTACTTTCAGGTGGAATTGCACTTTTCTTTATCTCTCAGCAAAAACGGGAAGCCAAAAAGAACAGTATTGATATAAGAAAGGTAGAAGATAATAAAAATCATCATATTGAACAAAGCAGGGTAATGTCCTTGGAACTTGGAAAACTGGTTCGTGATTCTCTGGGAGAACTATTGGTATTACAGGATTCTCTAAAGGAGAAGTATTCAAATGAAGAAGTATCAAGGGATATGATTTCCTTGTTTGCATACCAGTGGGAATTAAATCGGAAATGGGAGCAACTATCTGATTATACAGATATGATTTCTAATAACCTGATAGTGAAAAATGAAGTATATGAAATCTTAGATCTTGTGGCGCAGTTAAAACAGGAGAGACAAAAACATTCCTATGAGAATTTGGCAGATTTAGTTATTGATGTGGAGCCCATGTCCCCAAAGGCATTGGTGGGGGATCCGGATTTAATTTTTAAAATTTTAAAACAGCTAATTGCCAATGGTCTTCGTTATACAAAACAGGGCGGTGTTCAGGTGAAAATTTACACTCATAGTTACAATGATGAGTGTAATCTTTGTATCGAAGTAAATGATACCGGTATGGGAATTGAGCAATCTGATTTAGAGCGTATTTTAGAATTATTAGATGAACGCAGAACAACGGATTATCGCCCTGGTGGGTTAGGCCTTGGACTTTATCTGGTAAGTGGCTATGTAAAAGAAATGGGAGGCTTTTTTCAGATAGAAAGTGAACTAGGGACGGGAACCACCGTTTATGTCAGTATTCCACAAAGAATTTCTGATGCAGCACCTTGCATGACTTATGATAAAAAACTTGGCGTGTGTGTTGCTTATGAAGACGTTTCCTATAAATCCGAAAGGATGAATTCATATTACGAGGAAATGTTTCGAAACCTATCAGAAAAGCTGGATATTCCGTCCTATGCCATTAGAAATAATAAAGAATTAATGGAACTTACGGAAGCGTATCAAAAGGTATGTTTATGTGTTGCCATAGAGTATTACAATGCCAATCGTCAATTATATGATGGGTTAGAGGATGTATTTTTAACAGTGACATGCCGAAGTGAAAAAGAAATTCCTTCGGATAGTGCAGCCCATTTTATCTATACTCCAATTAGTACGATAGATATTTTACATATTACAGAGAAGGCAAAACAAACTATTCGTCATCGAAGACGTGGGGATGATCAGGCAGAAGCGTGTATAAATCCAAATCAAATTAATGTTTTGAATTTAAATCAGCGAGATATTTATAAGCATGGTGGTAAAAGAATTATTATCTGTACAGATAGTATGGCAGATTTAAGTTTAGAGTCATCGAGAGCATATGGAATCCCTATTATCCCTTTCCGAATTTTTACGGATGGGTCCTGCTTTTGGGATGGGGTGGAAATTTCCCAGGAGTGTGCACTGAATTACATGAAAGACCATCCTAGAGTTTATTCCATGGCTCCCTCAGAAGAAGAGTTTCGGGATTTCTTCGAGAGTTATATGAAGTATGCAGATCATATTATTTATATCAGTACAGCAAAGAAAGTAAGCGCTGCTTATGAAAGGGCTTGCAGGGTAGCACAGAAATTCGACAATGTTTCTGTCTTTAACTCCGGACATGTTTCGGGTGGAGTGGCATTAATGGCCATGATGGCAGAAAAGAAGGTAAGAGAGGGAAAAAGTCCAGAGGAAATACTTTTGTATCTGGATAAATTAAAAGGAAGGGTGAAGACATCTTTTCTCATAGATAATTTAGACCAGCTGGCCCATGTGGGACGTGTTAATAAGCTAGTGGCAGCCCTTGCCCATGCATTTCATATACATCCAATTATGGTGACGAAAAAAGACGCTTTTCGTATGGGAGGTTTTTGTATAGGAAGCTTACCTTATGCAAAAGAGACCTATATTCGAAAAGTATTAAGAAAAAAGAATGTAGATTTAGATTATGCTTTTGTAGGATCTGTAGGACTGCCAGGGCGAGAGAGTACAGGATTGCAACAGTTATTAATCTCAGAGGGAAATTTCAAACACGTAATTTCTCGTAAGGCATCTGCTGCAATTTCTATTAATTGTGGTGCGGGTACTTTTGGAATTATTTATATGGAAAAATAAGGGAGCGTATCAATGAAGAGAAATCCGTTTAGAACAGTGGCGGCCCTCCTTATAATCGGTGTTGTGGCAATGGCGATGTTGTCTTATGTGCTGTTTGGCACTGATAATGATGAAGAGGAAAATCAACGCCTTTTAATTGCAGAGATGGTAGATAACAAGGTGATGGAATATTTGTCCGAGCCTATTACTGTTTCCCAGATGATTAGCCAGGATACGAATCTAAAGAATATGTTGGTAAATGAATCTGATTATAGTGAGGATGAAATAATTTCTAATATGAGAAATTATCTGTATTCCATTAAGAGACAGTTTGGTTTTTCGGCCGTATATGTTATTTCAGACTCAAGTAAAAACTACTATTCCTATGCCGGGCTAAATAAGGTGGTAGATCCGGAAAATGATTCCTTTGATACCTGGTATTCTGATTTTTTGGAAACAGGACGTGATTATCAAATAGAGTCCTCCACAGATGAAGTAAACCGGAATGAACTAACCGTATTTTTGGACCGACGAGTTCAGGATGATGAAGGAAATCTCCTTGGAGTATCTGGAGTTGGATTACAGACCAATAAAGTAATGCATATCCTAGAGGGGTATGAGGAACAGTTTGGAGTGCGAATTGACTATGTAACAGCCAATGGGTTGGTACAGATGAGCAGTCGTACATCAGCGGTGCATTCTTCCTATGTATCAGGAATTGACTATCCATCTGTCTCAGATGATACCTATCATTATCAGTCCTATGGTGTTGGTGGATTTGCCGTTGTAAGATATGTGGAGGAATTAGGGTGGTATTTGGTAATTCGCAGTGAAAGAACTTTCGAAACCAGTGGATTAAACTATGTTTATTTCTTCGCTTTGGTGCTAATTCTTATTATTTCTTTAGCGGTATTATTTACAGCAGGAAATCAAATGAACGCAGAGTCGGGAATGATATTGAAAAGCAGTAAAAATGTGGATGGAGAAACAGGACTTCCCAATAGAGATTATTTTGCAAGGGTATATGGCGAAACAGGAATTTTAAATACAACCCAATATCAAAGTATTGCTGAGTTTGCCATTGATGAGTTTGAGAAATTCGAAAGTACTTCTTCTTATAATCGCACCTTACAATCAGTTGTAAGAACTGCCAGGGAAGTCTTTGGCCAGGGTAGTGAGTTAATGCGTTGGGGAAAGAACTCCTTTGTTATTTTATTTGAAATACCAGTGGATGATGCAGAAATATTATGCAAGGAGTTTTGTAAATCTATAGAGGAAAGAGGACAGGTTAGCATCTCTGTAGGTTTGACGGAAATAGATTTAAAAGAAACATTAATGGGTAATTATTATCGAGCAGTCCAAAATCTATATTTAGTAAAAGAATTGGGCGGAAATAATGTAAAGAGGGGATAGGTATGAAATCAATTCGAACGAGATTAATAGCCTCTTTTATGGGAACAATTATACTTTTATTTTTTGCACTGTCTGCAATTGGAGTTTATTACGTTATGGCAGCAATAGAGGAGCATTCTTCTCAGTCTATGGTGTTATTAAGTGATGAAACAACGGAGCAGTTAGATACTCATTTTTCTAATGTGGAACAGGCCATTCAGGTAGAAGAGGATTATTTGCTTTCAACGGTTGATATTATAGAGTATCAAACCAATGAAGAATATCGAAATCAGTTATTTGCCACGCTTCAGGATAGAATGGAAAATGCTGCCCAGATTGTTACGAATGTAGAGTCTGTATATTTTCGCCCTGATCCAGAAGCCTATGGAGGAACCTCCGGTTTCTTTTTAGCAGCAAAGGATACAGGGGGATTTCAGAGTGTAACCCCTACGAATATTTTGAAATATGATACGGATGACAGAGAACACGTGGCCTGGTATTATGAGCCTATTGAAAAGGGAGAGGCGATGTGGCTGGAACCCTACTCCAACGAAAATATTAATGTGTATATGATTTCCTATGTGACACCTGTGTATTTAGGCAGTGATTTTCTAGGGGTTATGGGAATGGACATTAATATGAACCTGGTTCATCTGGCCATTGACAAAATTGATTATCAAAATAGCAAAGGTGCTTTAATTAGTGAGAGTGGAAACCTTTTATACCATGCGGATTATAATGGAGGTCTTTTAAAAGAAGATTTTACTGGAGATATTTTAGCAGCTAGTAAGTATTTTGAAGACAGTTATATTGATACAGGGAAAAATTATGAATATAGTGTGGGAACAGACCATTATCGGATTATTGTCAGCCGATTGAAAAATGGCATGATACTGGCCATCTCTACACCGGAGAAATCTTTATTTGCCATTCAAACAAAAATGTTATTACAACTGGGTATTATCCTTGCTTTTGCACTGGTATTAGTTATTTTTGTATCTTTAAATATGACAAAGAAAATTGTAGATCCTATTGTGGAACTTACCCAGGCTTCATCTCGTATTGCCAAAGGAGAGCTAGGCCAGGAAATTGTATTCCAATCCAAAGATGAATTAGGATCTTTAGCAAATAGTATTCGAAAAATCAGTGTGGAATTAAAGGAATATATTGATTACATTCATGACCAGGCCTACTTAGATGCCATGACAGGAGTTCGAAATAAGGGGGCATATTTAGCAGAAGAAAAACGACAGGAACGATTGATTCGAGAAAAAATGGCATCCTTTAGTATTTATGTTTTTGACGTAAATGGTTTAAAGAAGATGAATGATACCAAAGGCCATGAGTATGGAGATATGATGATAAAAGATGCAGCTCTAAATATTCGAACTGTCTTTGGTGGAAATCAGTTATATCGAATTGGCGGAGATGAGTTTGTGGTTTTTGGGCCTGAAGTAGGTGAGGATGAAATTAAACGATTATTTGCCAGATTTGATGAACAGCTTCGGAGCTTTAATAAGGAAAATATTAAGTACGAGGAAGAGCTGGCGGTGTCGAAGGGCGTAGCTGTGTATAACTCAGAAATGGACAATGAGTTTGCAGATGTATTTGCAAGAGCAGATGAAGAGATGTATTGCTGTAAAGCAAAATACTATGAGACTCATGGAGACAGAAGACGACGGTCCTAAGAAAATAAATAGTCAACGAAAAAGGGAGGAGAGAATCCTAAAGATTCTCTTCTCCCCATTTTTTTAGTTCCAATAAAATAGGAATCAGGGTATGAGTTTTATCTGTTAATGAATATTCCACTCGAACCGGCATTTCATCATATTGCGTTCGTGTCACTAAACCATCTTGTTCTAATTCCTTTAAGGATTGTGCCAACATGGTATTTGTGATTCCAAACACTTCTCGTCTTAAATCACCATAGCGAACAACTTCATTGTTATCAATGACACAAAGAATCATAATCTTCCATTTGCCGCCCATGGTGTTTAATACTTTTTTTAAACCACAGCCTTCCCCTGCCAGGCTTTCACATAAGGGTTCTTTCTTTTTACTCATAAAAACTCCTTTCAGTCAGTTTTTTCTTACCAGGTTAATTATTTTTGCGTACTTGATATATTTTTCTTACCACATATAATAAACGTATCAATTGAGGAAATCAATGAAAAAAGAATAATTTGTATGAAAAGGAAGGTAAGAATTATGGAATATAAATT